>NZ_DATIRC010000352.1:0-4381 GCF_035470145.1 Romboutsia sp. | reverse complement strand
TATCTTTATTTTATAAGCCTTACATCTACTTAGGTTCATTATTTATCTAAGCTTCTTAGGCTCTATTCATTATTAAGTTTTATAAATTTAATTTATAAGCAATTTAAGTTATTATTACATATATTTAATAATCCTCTAATTTTTTATTAGTAGTTTTTAGCTTTTTTATATTTTTAAGGAATAGTTGAAATCAAAAAAATGTTGTGTTATTTTATAATTATGTAATAAACAATTAACTGGAGGTATGTTTTGAGCGATACAAAAATCTTAAAGATTCATAATAAATCAGATAAACCAGATAACATCGTTATCCGTGATAATGACTTAATAGAAAGATGCATAGCAATTGAAAATAATCTTCCAAAGTTTATGAAAGATTATTTTATTTATTTAAAAGGTTCTGTAGCTGTTTCTACTCGACTTGCTTATTTAGAAGATATACAGTTCTTTTGTTCTTATCTAATTGAAACTCAAGAACTAACTTGCGCTAATGAAATAGATCAAATTACCCTAGATGAATTTAAATGTATTAAGGCAAGAGACGTTAATTTATTTCTAGGAGATTATTGTACAAGATATTATAAGCAAACGAATAAAACTACTTTAGTTTATGAAAATAATAATCGTGCCTTAGCTAGGAAAAAATCATCTATCTCTACCCTATTTAAATTCATGTATAGGAATGAACAGCTCGATAATAACATAACTGATGGATTTAATCCTATTAAGCTTCCTAAGCCGCAGCCAGATGCTATAAAACGTCTTGAAATAGATGAAGTTGCTAAGATGTTAGATGCTGTTGAAAGTGGTTATGGTCTTACTGAAAAAGAAAAAGTTTATTGGAGAAAAACTAAGCTTCGTGACAAGGCTATCTTAGCTTTATTTGTTACTTATGGCCTTAGACTTAATGAACTTAGAGAACTTAATGTCTCATCTTTTAATTTTTCTAGAGGTGAATTTAAAATTTATAGAAAAAGAGGTAAAGAAGTTTTAATGCCTATTAACCATACATGTGAGTTAGTTGTTAAAGATTATATCTATAATGAAAGACCTCAAAGTGAAATGTTAAGTGATGAACATAAAGATGCTCTTTTCTTATCTTTACAAAATAAACGTCTTAATCCTAAAGCTATAAGGCAATTAGTTAAAAAATATACGTCTATTTCAATGGAAACTTCAAGAGATAGTGGCTATAGTCCTCATAAATTGCGTGCTACAGCTGCAACTTCTTTAATTCAAAATGGATTTTCTATATATGATGTTCAAAATCTCCTAGATCATGATAACGTAACAACTACTCAACTTTATGCGGCGCATAAAAAACATGTTAAACGTGACATTGTAAATAATTTCGAATGGATTGATGATGATAATAATGAAAATTTATAAAATTATTAATTTATTTATTAAATTGAACATAACAAATTAGTAAAAATAGAAAATTGATTTTTAGGAACGAATGTTTGTGCAAATAGAATCATTGTGCTACAATATAAGTATAAAATATTATTAATAAGGTATTTATCTACTCTTATTAAACTAAATTAAGTTTAGAAAGGAGAGATTTCATGTATTTAGATTTAAGCAGTAAACAAGTAATGATATTACAATTTATTAAAGAACAAATTGCTTTAAAAGGATACCCACCATCTGTTAGAGAAACATGTATGGCAGTAGGTTTAAAATCTACGTCTACTGTTCACTCTCATTTGAATAAACTAGAAAAACAAGGTTACATAAGACGTGACCCAACTAAACCAAGAGCTATTGAGGTTTTAGACTCAAATAAATTCGACCCTGACTTTGGATCTAAGCAAGAAATACTTCAATTACCATTAGTTGGACAAATAACAGCCGGAGCACCGATACTTGCTAGACAAAATATTGAAGAATATATTCCTCTTCCTGCTAACCTAGTTAAAGGATCTGATAACTTTGTTTTAAAAGTTAAAGGAGATAGCATGATTAATGCAGGTATTTTAAATGGAGATTATGTTATTGTAGATAGAAAAAATTCTGCATCAAATTCTGAAATAGTTGTAGCGCTGATCCATAAGGAATATGCTACAGTAAAAAGATTTGAAAAAGATGGTGATTCAATAAAACTTAAACCAGAAAATGACTTTATGGATCCAATAGTTTTAAACTCTAAAGATGTTGAAGTTATTGGTATAGTTACAGGTGTATTTAGAGTTATATAAGTTAAACAAAAAAGATATGGTGCTTATCCATATCTTTTTTATTTAACTTATATAATTTTGATTTTAATTTTATGCTAATTCTAAAGCAATTTCCATCATTTTTGTAAATGCAACTTGTCTATCATGAGATGAGCATTCTTCTCCTGTAAATGGGCAATCTGATATTGTAAGTATAGCTAAAGCATTAACGCCTGCTCTTGCTGCATTCATATAAAGTCCAGCGGCTTCCATTTCCACGCAAAGAACTCCCATTTTATTCCATTTAACTAAGTTGTCAAGTCCTGCATCTGAATAAAATACATCGTTTGAAAGTATATTTCCTACAGTTACTTTAGTACCTTGTTCCTTAGCAGTTTCTATAGCTTTTTGCATTAATTCATAACTTGCTATTGGAGCAAAAGTTCCTGGTAAATTATATTGAGAAGCATAATTTGAATCTGTGCATGCTCCCATTCCTATTATTACATCATGTAGCTTTAATTTTTCATTTATAGCACCTGCTGAACCTACTCTTATTAAGTTTTTAACTCCATAAAACTGTATTAGTTCATATGAATATATTCCTATTGATGGTATTCCCATTCCACTTCCTTGAACAGATATCTTTTTACCTTTATAATATCCTGTATAGCCAAACATTCCTCTTACTGTATTATATTGAACAACATCTTCTAAAAATGTCTCTGCTATAAACTTCGCTCTCAACGGATCTCCTGGCAATAATACCGTTTCTGCTATGTCTCCTAAAGTTGCATTATTATGCGGTGTTGGTGTGCTACTCATTGTGTTTCCTCCTTAATTTTTAAAATTACTTTCTATCTACATGTTGGTAAAATCATAACCATTTTTTAACTTATAATTCATTTTTTACGTCTATGATAGTATACTATAAGTAAAGATATATTTTCTAGCCATAAAATTCAAATCTGCTAACAACTATAATTATTACTTATACCTATTGAAAAAACTTATGCTATATCTATTTGGAGGTGTTTTTTATAAAAAATAATCGACAAAGTAACCAATTAATAGCTTTTCTAATACTAATACCTATGATTATTTTCACATTTTTTGTAACAATAAAATTTCAGTAATTAAAGGTGGTTAGTTTACCACCTTTAATTATCTATATTAATTTCATACTTCATCTCTACTCTTCTTGAAGAATCTCTATCTACAAGTCCATCAGGATTTTTAATAAGTTCAGCTTCAGAACGTCCTATAGCTTCTATATCTTTTAAAACTTTATCTTTATACTTATAATCACCTATTTCATCACCTACAATAAAATTTGCAACACTAAAGGCTCTCCTTTGAGACAAATCTAAATTATATAAATAGCTTCCTACATCGTCTGTATGGCCTTTAATTACTATTTTAGATATATTATCTCCATAATCCTTGTAAATAGTCTCTACATACTTAGGAATGAATATTTTTAACATTTCTTTAGCTTCTGGTTTTAACTCTGAGCTATCTACATCAAACATAGTTTTTTCTCCAAAGGTAACTTGACCTGTAGTTTCATCCACAATTACTGGAAGACCACTTTCCTTTAAAGTTTGTTTAACTGACTCATCTATATTTTTAGCTAAGTCTTTTTCGACAGAGCCTGTAATAGATTCTGAACTAAATAGCATAAGCATAACAACCATTAAAACTGTAGATATCATATCTGTGAAAGTAGGCCAAA
Organism: Romboutsia sp.; assembly: GCF_035470145.1. GTDB lineage: Bacteria > Bacillota > Clostridia > Peptostreptococcales > Peptostreptococcaceae > Romboutsia_D. The sequence goes on along the minus strand of NZ_DATIRC010000352.1, from coordinate 487 downwards.
AACTACTTTTTTCAAATTCTCTGTTTACAGTTCTTCTGTATTTATTAATCATTTCTATCATCTCCAAATAAAGAATTTGATGATATATTTCTTAACTTATTTATAGGTTTAATTTTAAAATTATTTTGGTAGTTGGGCGACTTAGTCATTTCGTTAGATCTTTGTGAAACTTTTTCATATTTTGATACTTCATTATATTCTTTTACATCATAGACTTCTTCTTCGTATTTTCTTTTATAATCATCCTCCTGCATAGTAGCCATTGTTACAGCTTCTTTATATATGTCTATGTAATCAAATATCATGTTAAGTTTTTGCTCTATGTCTTGAGATGATATAGCTATTACAGAAGCTAGGTGCTTTACTGTTGTATCTAAATTTATTTGTTCATCAGTTAAATTAGCTTGAGTATCAGTTATTTGTTTTTCGTGGTCTACTAATTTTGAGAGTAAGTCTTGAGCAGATCTTTCATATAAAGCAAAGCTTG
>NZ_DATIRC010000351.1:0-1652 GCF_035470145.1 Romboutsia sp. | reverse complement strand
TTTTCAATCAAAGCTATAGACATCTCTTTTTCCTCTTCACTAAAATTCTTAAAACATACCTCTATATTTCTATTTTCTTCTTCAATTATAAGATCATATATTTTTAAGGCTTTGTCAGTTGGCATTATGTTGTATCCTCTTTTATCCTGTTCATCAAGTTCTTTATACACATAACCTGCATCAATTAGCTTATTTACCGCTTTTGTAGTAGTTGTTTTATCAACTTTAAGCATATTTGACAGTTCCACAAAACTAATCCCAGAGTTTTCACATATACGAGTTAAAAAAGTAAACTGCCCCTTTTGTAATTTTAATTCCTTGTACTTTACATCACTTATATAATGTATAGTTCTTGATAAAACCCCTATTTCTCTTAATAAATAGTTTTCTAGTTTTTTGATAGTTACACCTCCTCATATAGTTGAAAGTTCAACTATATGCATAGTATATTAAATTTTAGTTGAACTTTCAACTATTTTTTTATTTTACTTGATATAAAATTAAGTTTTATTTAAGTTTAGGACATTATAGTTTAATCTTAAAAGAAAAAATAAAAATTAGAAATCCGAAATCAAGAAGATTTTTTGTTTATCTACTGTTACAATTGATACGTAAACAAAAGGTTATTTAATAAAATTCATTTTTAGACAGGAGAAGATATATTATGACAAAAACATATTTTAATCCAGGCTGTGCTTTAAGTATATATAAGCCTGAAATGGAAAATAAAATTTTAAAGTTTTTGAATGAAAATTACGGGGAGGTTGCATTGCATAAAATATGTTGTCAACATGATCCACAGCTTGAAGCAGGCTCATTGATTATCAATGTATGTGCTGGCTGTGATAGACGTTTCAGGAGCTTATACGATGGCATATCAACAATCTCTATATGGGAAGTACTTGATAAATTGGATACATTTAAGTATCCTGACTATAAGGGCTTAAAGATGTCGGTACATGATGCCTGCCCTATACGTGAAAAACCACAGGTGCATCAGGCTGTACGTAATCTGTTAAAAAAGATGAACGTTGATATTGTAGAAACAAAGTTTTCCGGCACGCATTCACTGTGCTGTGGAGATAATTTTTATCCTTCGCTTCCAATTGAAAAGGTTCACCAAAAAATGAAGGAACGAGCAGACTCTATGCCTTGCAAGGAGGTTTGCGTATATTGTGTTTCCTGTATCAAATCAATGCATATTGGTGGCAAAACACCGAGACATTTGATGGATCTTCTAATGGGCGAAACAACTGAGCCACAGATATACGATACTGTACAGTGGCACGAACAATTACAAGACTATATTGATAAGCATTAAGGTATAATGATTATGAGTGATGAAAAAAAATGGAAGTCTGTTATTGAAAATAACGCCGATAGCGATGGTAAGTTCTTTTACGCAGTCCGAACTACAAAGATTTTTTGCAAACCATCCTGCAAATCAAGAGCTCCACTGAGAAATAATGTGATTTTTTTTGACAGCAAACAACAGGCAATAGGTGCAGGATATCGCCCCTGCAAGAGATGCCGACCTGACCTTCTTGAGTTTTGTCCATCTGAGAAACTAACACAAAACGCCAAGGATATAATCGACAAATATTTTGTTGATACAGATGAGCTTAATAAGCAAATTCAAAAGCTTGGTGTTA
>NZ_DATIRC010000350.1:0-12397 GCF_035470145.1 Romboutsia sp. | reverse complement strand
TAATAGGTTCGGGTACAACGCTAGATTCAGCAAGACTTAGATATACATTAAGTGAGAGGCTAGATGTAAACCCAAAGGATATAAATGCATATGTAATGGGGGAACATGGAGACTCTCAGTTTGTTGCATGGAGTTATGCTTTCTCTGGAGTTCAGCCAATATATCAAATAGCATCTAGAAAGGATAGCAAAATAAGATTTGATGACTTAGAGAATATAGAAGATGAAGTTAGAAATATAGCGTATAAAATAATAGAATGCAAAAAGTCTACATACTATGGAATAGGTATGGCTTTAACTAGAATAACTAAGGCTATACTTGAAAATGAAAATAGTGTACTTACAGTATCTTCATATTTAAATGGCGAGTACAATCAAGATGATGTTTATATATCAGTTCCAAGTATTGTAAATCAAGATGGAGTAAGAGAAGTTATACATTTAGCACTAGAAAATACAGAAAATACTAAACTAGATAATTCTATAAAGATAATGAAAGAAAATATAAATAAACTCGATATATAATCTAAAAGTAAAAAATTATAAACCGTAACATAATTATCCTAATATGAATATAGTTATTATACAGACAACCACTACAACATATAAGGAGGGACATTATGGAATGGTTTATGAGACTATCTCCTGTTATTCAAGCATTTATAGCGACACTATTCACATGGGGAGTAACAGCATTAGGTGCTGCAATAGTACTATTTTTTAAGTCAGTAAATAGAAAAGTATTAGATTGTATGCTAGGATTTGGAGCAGGGGTTATGATAGCAGCTAGTTTTTGGTCATTATTAAATCCAGCCATACAGTTATGTGAAGAAATTGGAGTTGAACCTGCTTGGCTTGGACCAGCGATGGGATTTTTAATAGGTGGACTTTTTATAATGGTTTCAGAAAAACTCTTAGATAAATTGTATTTTAGCAAAAGGGGAATTGATAAAACCGGTGAAATTGCTGTTGATTCTGTAAAAAGAAGCTTATTATTAGTGACAGCTGTTACACTTCACAATATACCAGAAGGAATGGCAATTGGAGTTGCTTTTGGAGGTGTAGTAGCAGGTGTTGAAGGAGCAACAGTATTTTCAGCAATACTATTAGCAATAGGAATAGGTCTTCAAAACTTTCCGGAAGGAGCAGCGGTATCTCTTCCTTTAAGAAGAGAAGGTTATAGTAGAACTAAATCATTTTTAGCAGGGCAGGCATCTGGGATGGTAGAACCTATTGCAGGAGTTATAGGTGCAATAGCTGCTATAAGTATGAGAAGTATATTGCCATTTTTATTAGCTTTTGCAGCAGGTGCAATGATATCTGTTGTATGTTCAGAACTTATACCAGAAAGTACTAAAGAAAATAAGAATTTAGCGACTATTGGTGTTGTATTAGGCTTTATAGTTATGATGATAATGGATGTTGCGCTAGGATAGATAAATTATAAAACGATAGTTAGATTAATTAATAAAAAATTACTATTTGTGAATAAATTACAAATTATATTGTTGCATATAAATTAATAATGAGATATCATAGAGAATAAGAAAAAATTTAATAAAATAAATAAGTATTAGGTGTCTATTAGACTTAATAGGGAATTAGATGAAATTTCTAAGCTACCCCAGTAACCGTAAAACTGATGAAATCTTAAAAAACCACTGCTTAAAGCGGGAAGGTAAGATAGTAGGATGAAGTTGAGCCGGGATACCTGCCAATAACTTAAAGCTAATATCTTCTGAGGGTTGGATATAAAGCTAAATGATAAAAGATAACTTTAAGCATACTCTCTGAGTATGCTTTTTTAAATTACAAATAAGGAGAATTAGAAATGACAAAAAGAATAACAGCGATTTTAGCTACGATTTTAGTAGTTACGTTAGCAATGGTTGGATGCACACCAAAAGAAAAAGTTGTAACAGATAGAGAAGGAAATGAAGTAAAACTTCCAAGTAATATGGAAAGAATAATATCAACAGCACCATCAAATACAGAAGTGTTAGTAGAATTAGGTTTAGCAGATAAATTAGTTGCAGTAGATAAATATTCATCAGATATAGACGGATTAGATAAAAATATTGAAAAAATAGATTTTTTAAATCCAGATGCAGAAGCAATAATAGCACTAGACCCAGATATAATAATAGCATCAGGACATAACAAAAGTGGAAGCAGCGAAGATCCATTTAAACTTATACAAGAAGCTGGAATAAGTGTAGTATGCATACCAAGTAGTGATAGCATACAAGGAATTTATGAAGATATAATGTTTATGGCGGATATTACTAATACTAAAGACAAAGGTCAAGAAATAGTAGACAACATGAAAAAACAAGTTGAAGAAATAAAAACTATAGGTGATACTATAACTGATAAAAAGAAAGTATATTTTGAAATAGCTCCAGCACCAAGTTTATATAGTTTTGGTAGTTCAACATTTTTAAATGAAATGATAGAACTTATTGGAGCAGAAAATGTATTTAAAAATGAAAAATCATGGATAAGTCCAAGTGAAGAAGCTATAATAGATGCTAACCCAGATGTAATATTAACAAATGTAGATTATGTAGAAAATCCAACTGAAGAAATAAAAGCTCGTAAGGGATGGGAAAATATAAATGCAATAAAAGAAAATAAAGTATTTATTATAAATTCTAATACATCATCTCGCCCATCTCAAAATGTAATCAAAGCATTAAAGGAAATGGCAACTTCTGTTTATCCAGAAAACTTTAAATAAAAATGTACAGTAAAAACTGGTATCCATTAGGAGCCAGTTTTTTTATATACAGAACTTTAAATATAATTTACTTAATGGTAAAATATTAAGTAAATTATATAACTGAAGCAATAAACCTAAGCATCTAAATAAGCTAAAAGTATTGCACGCAAGCAATAAAATAGTATATGATGTATTAATGGTTAATAAATATTAGGAGAGAGATTATGACAAAATTGACTAAGAAGAAAAACGCTTTTATACAATATGGATCCTTATTGTTTCTAATATGCCTTACAACCTACTTAGTATCTACAACTTTAGATATAACATTAATACCTCATATAATAAAAATAGTTAACAAAAAATATATAATGTTAGGAATCTTTTTAATGATAGTTTATATATTTTTTGAATCACTTATACTTCATATAATAATAAACTCAATACAAAAAACTAAGATGAAATTTATAGGATTTAAAATAGCTACAATGGGATTTTACTATAATCTAGTTACGCCATTTGCTTCTGGAAGTCAGCCAGTACAGGTATATACTTTAACACAGCATAATGTGAGTCTTAGTAAATCTATAGCCATAGTAACAAATAAAACAGTAATATATCAAACTATGGTCACAATTTACTGTGGATATTTTATAGCTTTAAATATAGAACTTTTAAAAATAGAAATGCCTTCAATAATGATATTAATGACAGCCGGAATGTGTATGAATGTATTTATGTTGTTTATCGGAATGCTAATAGTATTTAGCCCGAAAAAAATAAAATTTATAGTGAATTTTATTATAGATATATTATGTAGATTAAGGATATTAAAAAAAATAAAAAATAAAAAATCTCTTATAAACTTATATATAGATGAATACAGTCACTCTATAAAAATATTTATAAAAGATAAAAAAGCTTTAGTTTTTAGTTTGATATTAACATTTATACAACTTAGTATATTTTTCAGTGTAGCATATTGTATTTATAAAGCATTCAATTTAAGTGGTTTAAGTTATTTTAATATATTGACTCTTCAAGTATTTTTATATATGGCAGTGTCACCAGTTCCAACTCCAGGTAATGTAGGGGCCAATGAAATTGCATTTTTAACTATATTTGCAAATGTATTTCCAAAAGAACTTATGGGGTATGCAGTATTTTTATATGGAGGGTTTGTATATTATTTTATGGTAATAGTATGTGGAATGCTTACTATCAATACACATTACCATATGGGAAAATACAAAAGAAAAATATCTTATACAAAAATAAAGAGCAAAATTTTAAACTAGTTAAGTACGAATTTAACTTGATAATATATTAATAAATTTTAATATAAAAAGCCACATTTTACTGTGAATTGTGGCTTTTTATATTGTTTAATTTAATAAATATAAAAAAATCATATTAAATAAATAATTTTGACGACGTTTTGACATGGTTTTGACACAAAAAATACAAAATTATACATTATACTATATTCGTGTTAAAATTAGTAAAAATATCAGAGGGGGAATTAGAAATGATAAAAAAAATAACATCAATTTTAGCTACGATTTTAGTAGTTATGTTAGCAATGGTTGGATGTACAACAAAAGAAGAAATTATAAAAGATAGAGAAGGAAATGAGGTTACTCTTCCAAGTAAGATGGAAAGAATAATATCAACAGCACCATCAAATACAGAAGTATTAGTAGAATTAGGACTTGCTGATAAGTTAGTTGCAGTGGATAAATATTCAGCAGATATAAAAGGTTTAAATAAAGATATTGAAAAAATAGACTTCTCAAATCCAGATGCAGAAGCAATAATATCATTAAATCCAGATATAATAATAGCATCAGGACATAATAAAACTGGAAACAGTGAAGATCCATTTAAGTTAGTAAAAGAAGCTGGAATAAGTGTAGTATATATTCCAAGTAGTGATAGTATACAAGGAATTTATGATGATATAATGTTTATAGCAGATATTACAGATACTGATAAAAAAGGTCAAGAAATAGTAGATAACATGAAAAAACAAGTTGAAGAAATAAAAGCTATAGGCGATACTATAACTGATAAAAAGAAAGTATATTTTGAAATAGCTCCAGCACCAAGTTTATATAGCTTTGGGAATTCGACATTCTTAAATGAAATGATAGAACTTATTGGAGCAGAAAATATATTTAAAAATGAAAAGTCATGGATAAGTGCGAGTGAAGAAGCTGTAATAGATGCTAATCCAGATGTAATATTAACTAATGTAGATTACGTAGAAAATCCAATTGAAGAAATAAAAGCTCGTAAGGGATGGGAAAATATAAATGCAATAAAAGAAAATAAAGTATTTATTATAGACTCTAACGCATCATCTCGTCCATCTCAAAATGCAATCAAAGCATTAAAGGAAATGGCAACAGCTGTTTATCCGGAAAATTTTAAATAAAAATGTATAAAAAAACTGGCATCCATTAAGAGCCAGTTTTTTTATACAGAATTTAAAATATATGAAACTTAATGTTAAACTATTAAGTAAGGATTAGTTTTTCAATAAGTAAAATTAAAAAGTTTTAAATTAATATAATTAATGAATTACCAATTTATACCTATATTTCTTTTCAGTGCATTATCATATATTTTTTTTGCAGTAACAACGTCTTGGACTGCAATTCCTACAGTTTTAAAGACTATTATTTCTTCGTCGTTTTCTCTTCCTGCAATTTCATTATTTATTACTTGCCCTAATTCTCCATTGAAATCATCGTTACTTATTATTCCATCAGCTAAAGGAGTTAGTATGTCTCCTGATTCTGCTAATACAGCATCTGTTGATTCAAAGAATATTTTACTTGCGCGAGTTAAAACAGCTGGGTCAAGTTCTTGCATAGTTGGAAGATATGATCCTACTGCACTTATAGTAGCTCCTTTTTTTACTTTATTACCATCAAATACTGGTTTTTTTGCTGTTGTAACTGTAATTATTACATCTGCATTTTCTATAGCCTCATCTGATGTTTTAGCCACATTAAATTTTGTGTTATAATTACTTAATTCTTGGTTCATTTGACTCACAAATTTTTTCGTTTTTTCTATATCTATATCATATATGTATACTTCTTCAAGATTTCTAGATTCTATCATAGCCTCTAACTGAGCACTTGCTTGTCCACCAGTTCCTATTAATGCTCCTTTTTTTGCATTCTTTATTGCCAATATATCTAATGCTGCTCCTGATGCTGCACCTGTACGAAGTTGAGTCACATATGTTCCATCTAAAATTGAACACACTTCTCCAGTTGTTCCATCTAGTAGTAAAACTGTTGCTGGTGTTACAGGTTTTCCTTTTTCTTCATTCCTAGGGAATACCGATACTATTTTTACAGCTGCACAATCTAAATTTTCAATATAACCAGGCATAAATAACATTGTTCCTTCTTGCTTAGTTGCTGGTATAGTAGTTCTTAATGGAACTGTGCTTTTTCCCTCAGTATAAATTTTAAATGCTTCTTTATTTGCCTCTATAGCATCTCTCATTGTGAAAACTTCCTTGATATCCTTTTTGCTTAATAATAACATTAAAATCCCCCTTAGTTTTTATTCTTACATGTCTGGCAATCTTATTAAAGCATATTGATAAATAAATACTTTTAATAGACCTTCTTAGTAATTATTATATGTATTTTATTGGAATTTTAAAACTAAATTTCGACGAATACCACAAATAAATACTATTTTTTTATTATCCAATGATTTTAAGATATTATTATCTTTAAGCATTATTAAAAATTTTGGCTTAGAACAACCTATGTTTAGATGAGAGAATTATGTTTTTTTATATTACTTAATTTATAGTATTTCCAATATCATTTATGTAAGTTTACAAAAATGATATTGGAAATACTATTGTTCGCATTGATTAAAATATGAAAAAATACTAATAATAAATAATAGAATAAAAGTAAATTATATGAAAAATATAAAAAAAATTATAGTAGTAAAACTATTATATATGGACAACTTAAAAGTAAATCAAAATAAAAAAGAAAGGAAGAAATTATGAAAACTAAAAGAGAAGAGTTAGACAACAATAAAGAAATGAAAAAGCTATTAAAAGAAAATTCTACTAAGATGGAGATAGCTAAAGAGATACAGTCAAATAAAAAGATAGGAGATATAGTTGGAGAAAGACTAGCCAGAAAAAGACATTTTCCACCTTGCTAAAATCAAGTTAAAAGCTAGAGGAGTGAATTAAATGAGTGATAGCAGATTTTCAAATGGACATTATGAAGACGCCCTACAATATACGAAAGATGTACTTTCAAGTAGTTCCTCTATTTATGAAATAATAATTAATGCAAATATAGTTGAAGAAAGTAAAGAAGAAATGGAAGAAAGAATAAGTAAAATTAGATAGTTAAATATATAAAAGGGATGATTATAAACTATCATCCCTTTTATATATTTAATATTATGTTAATTAAAATATGAAGTAAAAAAATATATATAAAGAATATTTCGAGATAAAAGTTTTTATAAAATCATATAATTAAATTAAGGCGTAAATATTTTCATAGGAAAAGGGGTGATGAGTATGAAAAATTTACTTAGTACATATAAGGGATTGCCAAAAGAAATATATGTTCTATTCATAGGCAAAATAGTCAATTGCATAGGAGCATTTGTGCATCCACTTATGTCTTTGATTTTAACTCAAAGAGTAGGGATGTCAGCATTTGAAGCGGGTAAATTTATTACAATGTTAGCCATTTGTCAAGTGCCATGCATGATATTAGGAGGAAAATTAAGTGATAGCATTGGGCGTAGAAAGGTTATAATAGTATTTCAAATATTAGGTGCTAGCATGCTTGTAATCTGTGGGTTGCTTCCAACAACAGAATTAACTGCTAAAATAATGATATTATCAGCATGTTTTTATGCAATATCGTCACCTGCATATGATGCATTAAATGCAGATTTAACACATGAAGGTAATAGAAAAGAGGCTTATTCATTATTGTATATGGGTATAAATATAGGATTTTCTATAGGACCTATTTTAGGTGGTTTTTTATATAAAAACTACTTACCTTTAATATTTATAGGGGATGCATTCACAACTATTATAGCTTTAATTTTGTTTATTATATATGTAGAAGAACCGAAAAAAATTATAAGTAAAAAAGATATTTATGAAAAAGAAGAATATATGATAGATAAATATGCAAACACTTCTACAATTAAGGTTTTATTTCAAAAACCAATTCTTATTTTATTTCCAATAATAATGATTTTATATCAATTTTCATATTCACAATGGGGATTTTCTCTTCCTCTTCAAATGGGAGAATTATTTGGAGAAGATGGTGCTAAGTTATATGGATTTTTAGGAGCGTTTAATGCGGTTATAGTTATATTATCAACTCCAATATTAACTCATAAAACTAAAGAATATAATTCTTTAAATGTTATGTCATTAGGTGGAGTATTGTATGGCCTTTGCTTTTTAGTTATAGTTTTTTCAAAAGTAATGCCTTTGTTTTTCATAGCTGTATTTTTATTGACTTTAGGAGAGGTTTTAATTGCTATAAATAATTCAGCTTTTATAGCTAATAATACACCACCTTCACATAGAGGGAGAATTAGTTCTATAATTCCGATAGTATCAGGAATTGGATATGCATTAGGACCTATGGTAATGGGGAAAATTATCGACTCAAATGGTATTTTTATGGCATGGATGTTAGTTACAGTTGTATCGTTTATTGGAGCATTAGAGTTGATTTTATTGAAAAAACTAACCATAAAAGAAATTAAACATAAGAATCTGTTAAGCAGAAAGAACAATTGATAAAATCATATCTTAATTCATAGAGAATATAATATACACAGATATACAGTGAAAATACATACTTAATAAATGGAGATTTAGGTAATCTAGCAATAAAATAAAAAATCACATTTCTTGAATTAGAAATGTGATTTTTCTTGAATTAGAAATGTGATTTTTTATTTTATTGTGGTTCTTGTCTATATTGAGGTTCTTCGCTTTTTACAAAATCAACTCTACTTTCAACTTGTTGTGCCATATTTTCAGCAGTTTGAGCTAGTTGATTAAACATTTGTTTTGCATTTTGATCATCAGTATCTAATGAAAAAGTTTTAAATTGTGATGCTAAACCTTTAGCACCTGCTAATGCTTGTTCTAATTTATTTATTGTACTCATTAAAAAATCCTCCTTGTGTTATTTGCTCATTAAATATTATTTCCTTTTAAAAAAAATATATGTTACTAATAAAAAGTTAATTATAGAATGTTTATCCATTCCTTAACCTTTAGGCTTAAATATCAATGATGCCATAAATCCAAAAATTATTGCACAGGAAATCCCTCCACTAGTAACTTCAAAAATTCCTGTGAGGACACCAACTATACCATCCCGATTTGCTTCTGCTAAAGCTCCTTTAACTAAGGCATTTCCAAAACTAGTTATTGGGACAGAAGCTCCTGCTCCTGCAAATTTGATTAAAGGCTCATACAATCCCAATCCTCCGAGTATTGCTCCTGCTGAAACTAATATGCTTGTTGTATGAGCAGGAGTAAGTTTAAATACATCAAGCATAATTTGTCCAACAACACATATTGCCCCACCTACTAAAAATGCCCAAATGAACTTTTCCAATATTTAAACCTCCTTTTAAGTCATTTCTATGGATACTGCATGAGCTATACAAGGTATACTTTCTTTTTGTTGATATGAAATAGGAGATAATAAAGCACCTGTTGCTACAATTAATATTCTTTTCAATTCTCCTTTTTTCATACGATTAAGAAAATGTCCATAAGTTACAGTAGCAGAACATCCACATCCACTACCACCTGCCATAACAGGTTGATCTTCTTTATATATCATTATTCCGCAATCTGTAAATATTTCAGGCGGAATTTTTAATCCATGTTTAATCAATAAATCTCCTGCAATTCTATGTCCTATTTTTCCAAGGTCTCCAGTAGCAATAATATCATAATATGATGGATCAATATTTAAATCTCTAAAATGAGCCTCAATTGTATCAACTGCTGCAGGTGCCATAGCTGCTCCCATGTTAAATGGATCAGAAAGACCCATATCAACTACTCTTCCAATAGTAGCTGATGTAACACGTGGTCCTTCACCTTCACATGATAACAAACCAGTTCCAGCTCCAGTTACAGTCCATTGAGCAGTTGGAGGTTTTTGAGAACCATACTCTGTTGGATATCTAAATTGTTTTTCACATGATGCATTATGACTAGATGCACCCGCTAAAACATATTTTGCAGCTTTACTATCAATTAACAAGCTACCCAAAGCTAACCCTTGTATAGCACTAGAACAAGCCCCAAATATACCTAAAAATGGAGCTCCAAGAGTACGAGCAGCAAAAGAGCTTGAAATAATTTGATTCATCAAATCTCCACTTAGAAAAAATTGAATATCTTCTTTTTTCAGTCCAGCTTTTTGAATTGTTGTTTCACAAGCTTGTTCTAATAGTTTTTTTTCTGCTTTTTCATAACTGTCTTGTCCTAGCCATATATTGTCATGAAGAATATCAAAATCATCAGCTAAATTACCTCGTGCTTCAAAAGGACCTCCAACAGCAGAAGAAGAAATTATAACAGGTTTTGAATTAAATACCCATGATTGATGCCCTTTTAACATTTACATCCCACCTAACCATTTAATAGTAATTTTAATAAGAGCAACCACAAATGCTGAAAAAACGCCAAAAACAATTACTGAACCTGATAATTTAAACATATTTCCGCCTACTCCTAGAACATATCCTTCACTACGATGTTCAATAGCCGCAGAAGCCATGGTATTAGCAAATCCTGTAACAGGAATAATAGTACCACCTCCAGCCCATTGAGCAATATGATCATACACACCAAATCCAGTAAGTAAAACTGAAATAATAATTAAAATTGCTGTTGCTGGATCTCCAGCTGTTTCTTCTGTAAAATTAAAGTAGTTAATAAACATCCACTGTAGTCCTTGTCCTATAGTACAAACAAATCCACCAGAAATAAATGCTCTAAAACAATTGCGAAGAACTTTTCGTTTTGGTTCTCTAGCTTTTGCAAAATCTTGATATTCTTGTTGAATAGGAGTTAGTTTTTTCTTTTGCTTATTAGACATTTAATCATCACCTTCTAATGTAATAAATAAGGTTCTAGTTTTTTTACAATACCTTTAAGTTTTTGAGCGTTATTCGAATACATATCTTTTGCGTTTGAATTTTCTGTTTCTAATGCAAAACTAAGAAGATCAGCTTGAGTTTTTTCAAGGTTAGCATAAATCAATTCTTTTACTTGAGGCTTAGGAATTTGTATAGAATCTTGAAAAAGATCTACATATAAATCTCCAGAGGAATCTACTTGACCAATAAAAACATTATCTAAAGAGACTCCTAGACTTTCTAATTGTGTATTTAACCATCCTCGATTCAATCCTCTAGCAGTTAGAGCTTCATCAATTATATTTCCATCTAAGATTACTGTTTGAGATTCACTTTGTGGTGATACTTGTTTTCCTAAATCATGTGGTGTAATAGGTTTTTTATCTGATTTTAATAGAACGTTAATTTCACCAGTTGATTCCATTACAGCAAATTCAACATCCAGCAAATTAAACACATTTTTAGATCGTAATTCTCTTAATAGCTCTTCTGCTGTAAACCTTATTTGATTTAAATTTTCTTCCATAACTTTTCCATTTTTTATTAAAATTGTTTCTTTTCCATATACCCAATCATGAATTAATTTGCTTGCTAAACATAAATAATCTAGTCCTATAGAAAATAAAACCCAAACTACTAGAGAAATAAAACCAAATGCTAAATTTTTAATTATACCTGTTGAAATTAAAGCAACTAAAATTGCAATGACAGTATAACTAACAAAATTAAACGGTGTCATCCTAGCTAATTGTCTTTTTCCCATAATTCTAATAAATAGTAAAGTTAAAAAAAATAAACCTACTGATCTTATTAATAATTCAATCCAAGTTTTCATATTTACCTCACCTAATAACCTTTATATTGGGGTTCTTCAAATTCTAAAACTTTTATCCTTTCTTCTAAGTCATTAATTATTTCATTAGTTATATGTAGAGCTTCTTTATATGTTTCTTTTGTCTCTTGATCTTGAGTTTGTATTGAATATAGCCTTAAAGTACTTTGGGTACCTTTTAAACTAGCTAAAGTTTGTTTTACTTTAGCACTAACAGTCATTATTATCATCCTTTCTAGTGTATAACCTACTTTATATCTATTTTTTGCAATTATTCATTATTGATTCATAATATGAATTTTAAAAATATTGTAATAATTACCATATAATAATACTTTCAAAAAAATGTACATATTAATTTTTATTAGTTTTTAAAATATATATCTACAAAATCCTAGTTTAATGCTAGGATTTTTATTTTGAAAGAAATTAATAAATAAACATATATCATAACTATGGTAAAAAAAGAAAGGAGTTGGAAATAGTAAACTTGTTATCTAAGGTTGATACAAAGCTAAATAAATTGCCATGACATTAATTGTAAACATGTTTTTAGAGGAATTTATTTAAAAATGTAGAATTATGTAATTATATAGATTATAGGGAAGGAAGTTTTTTGTTTGACCTGGAATA
>NZ_DATIRC010000349.1:0-1932 GCF_035470145.1 Romboutsia sp. | reverse complement strand
AGTACCGGCAGATCCGTAAAGAACCATGAATTTCTGTATTGTCTTAGAATCTCCAGATACTATTGACCCTATAGACCATTCTATTTTATGTCGTTCTTCTGGAGTATATAGAGTACCAATAAGTGTATCCCAACCAGAGTGTTCTCCAACTTCCAATGGGTAATTTAACCTTTTACTAGCATAGTCTTTTTTAGTAGTTACCGTATTTGAAAATATCAACGTCTCGTCTAGTGGACTATAGAAATCTCTCATTTGTCTTTGACAATACTTATGCCAATTATCTATTAAACCAGTTTCAGCATCCCATAAGTGTAATACATTAACGTTAGGGTTAAATTTAACTTTATATTCTTCGGCAAATCTATCTAACTCATTATCTATTAGATGTATAGCGTCTTGTTCATCGGTTGACCAACGACATTCATTTTCTAGCCATATAGCATAGAAGTCACCGCCTCGAATCATTAAATCAGTTGATTTTTTTATTAAAAATTTTGGATATATCTCCACTACACCACTTTTAGTCATACGAGTGGCTATTATGAAAAAGTCAACCATTTGTTTTTACCTCCTATTTATAAACATCATCTATATACCAACACATTTGGTACCACAGTTCAACTTTTGTTAAATCATCGTATGTGTTATTTATTATAAATACATTATATTTCATACCATTTCTTTTGTACTTTCTATTCATAAATATATCTATTACATGTTCAACATATGTTTCATCATACTTGTTATTTGTCATGCTAGATAGTTCTAGATTGTTAACCATTTCCCAAAACCAATTACAAGCTTTAAATCTATCAGAATTATCTTCAGTCATATTTTGCATTTGAACGGCAAGACCTACCAACATTTCTAAAACACTACATTTGCTATTCCAATATAATATATCATCATAACCAGTATCTTCTGAGAAATATCTTCTCATATTAAGACCATCGTTAAGACGATTTCTATCAAAATCAACAAAGTATGTATAATTAATATTGTGTAACTTTTCTAATAATTTATTTCTATTTCTATATTTACCATGTTTAACATAATCGCATAACCATTTAAAATACTCTTCGACTATATAATCCATAAGTTAAACACCTCCTTCTATCCATGATCGATACCCATTTGTATCGCGAAATCTTTCCAAGACATATCATCTCTTTGTACCTCGTAGTCTATACCAGTCTGTTCATTACGTACAAACATCGAAGTACAACCTGGATTTTCTTCGAATAATCTACTGTTTTCTAGACCGATATATGATTCTATATCTAACACTGTATCCGTGTCATCGGCTAATATTCCGTCCGCATAATATGTTAATACTTTCATATCATAGCCATGCATACCAACTTCTTCTTCATCTATTAACGTCGGTGGTATTATAATGTCTTTTGTATCATCAATCTGTATAACATTATGATGTTCTTTTGACTCATTTGTATTTTTGTGGTATTTAGTATAGTCCGTTTTTCTACCATCTTTTTTACTTTTGTTATATTCTTTTATGTCGTCAGTAGAAGCCACTTTTTCTATATCACAATTTTCCATTAAGTCTGATTCTCTATATTCTTTTCTGGCAATAAAATCTTCATCAATACCAGTTCTGTTTTTATATGTATCTTTAACTGATTGTATTTCTTCATCTAATATTTGTTCATATTTATTCTTAACAACATAACCGGTTATAAGTCCACCAAATAGACCTCCACTTAAAAATATTCCTAACTTTTTTATATTATTCATTATTATTTACCTCCAACAAATTTAACAGGCTATGAACATTATATCCATAGCCCATGTCTATTATTTTATTATATATCCTTTTATTAACGTTATACCTTTTTTAGCAGCTTTCATAGTAGTAAGTGTTCCGTATATATTACCCAATACAAAACCACCTACAAATATAGATACCGATTT
>NZ_DATIRC010000348.1:0-1836 GCF_035470145.1 Romboutsia sp. | reverse complement strand
CTCTTACAGCATTCAGTACCACTAGTAGTTCAGGAACACTACCTGTAAGTATAAAATGTGTAAAAGAAAATCTTGGAGTTTCAGAAAAAATTGCAAGTTTTGTTCTTCCACTTGGAGCTACAATAAATATGGATGGGACGGCGCTTTATCAAGGAGTATGTGCTTTATTTGTAGCTCAGGTTTATGGAGTTGATTTAACAATAGCTCAGCAATCAACTATTATTCTTACAGCTACTTTAGGATCTATAGGTACAGCAGGGGTTCCAGGAGCAGGACTTATAATGCTTTCACTCGTTTTACAATCTGTTGGCCTTCCACTTGAGGGAGTTGCACTTATAGCAGGTATTGATAGAATTCTTGATATGGCAAGAACAACTGTAAATGTTATAGGAGACACATCAGCAGCTATAATTGTTGCAGCTACAGAAAATGAAATAAATGCCTTAGGAGAAGAAATTATAAAAAATTAATATAAAATGATAGTGAAAAGCAAAGTGTGTACCCCTTAAATTTATAAAATAAGAGGGAGACGCACTTTTTTATTTGTTATAATAAAAAGAAACAATATAAAGTATCATTAAAAGGAGAAGTAAATGGATTTTGTAGCAATAGATTTTGAGACGGCAAATGAAAAGAGAGATAGTGCGTGTTCTCTAGGAATTGCTGTTGTTAGGAATAACAAAATTGTAGATGTAAAATACTGGCTTATAAAGCCATATGAAATGCGCTTTGAACCTATGAATGTGTGGATTCATGGGATTGTCGAAGAAGATGTTAAAAACGAACCTCATATGAATGAATTGTGGCATGATATAAAATTATACCTTGAAAATAATTTTGTAATTGCACATAATGCATCATTTGATATGAGTGTGCTTAGAAATACATTAGATGCCTATGGAATTGCATATCCTGAGTTTGATTATTCTTGCACAATGGTTATGGCAAAAAATTATTATACAGAGTTTGAAAACTATAAGCTAAATACAATCGCAAGACATCTCGGTATAGAATTTAAACACCATCATGCTGGTGAGGATGCTGAAGCAGCAGCTAAAATATTAATCAAAATTTGTGAGGAGCTTAATGTGTACACAGTAGAAGATTTGAACAGTAAGCTTAACTTAAGAATTGGAAAAATGTATAAAGGGGGATATAGTTCAGCAGGCTCATTGACATCAAATTCAAGAAAAAAAAGAATAAAAAAAAATAGTATAGAAGCAATAATAATAGAGGATATAAAAGAAAATCCCTTTTTAAACAAAACTGTAGTGTTTACTGGTCCTTTAGAGTCATTGTCAAGAATAGAGGCAACGCAGAAGGTAATTAATGTTGGAGGAATTGTAGGAAGTAGTGTAACAAAAAAGACAAATTATCTTGTGGCAGGAATTTGCAATCTTGAAAAGCTCTCTTTTGATAAGAAGAGTAGTAAATTAAGAAAGGCAGAGATGCTTATAGAAAAGGGGCAAGAGATACATATTATATCAGAAGAAGAATTTTTAAATATACTTTTATCTGAATAATGGAAACATAAAAAATCTCCTTATATATTGATAATTTATTAAAGTATATGATTTTAAGATATATTATGTGATTTAAAGAAAAAGGAGCTTTATCTCAGGAATATGAATAGATAATTCTTTTATGAATATCATTAACAGAAATGAAATGTTATGGCATAATATAGAATAATAATATGGAAATAATAAGGAGGAAAAGTAGATGCATATAAATGATGGATACGTTCGTGTAAGATATGAAGAGACAGATCAAATGGGAGTTGCATATCATGGGAATTATTATACATGGTTTGAGGTAGGAAGATCTTCTTTTTTT
>NZ_DATIRC010000347.1:0-1739 GCF_035470145.1 Romboutsia sp. | reverse complement strand
AGTATATGGATAAACTATACCTACTAATTTACCGAAAGGTAGTAATCCCCCAATGAAAGCAGAAACAGTTAAAGCTATAGCTAAAATCTTAAATTCACGAGTACCATCCTTTGTAAAACGATTACATACTGACCAAAGCATTGGTACAGCAGTTGTATATATTCCTGCGAATAGAATTATTGAGAAGCAAACTCCTATTATCGGTAAGACTTGATCTGCTAAATATAGTGATGGTATTTGTTTGCTGTATATTTCTTTAATATTTGCTAATAATCCTAAATTCATAATCATTAAAGCAATAATAAATGCTATACCCCCTAAAGCGCCTCCTAGGATTGCATCCTTTTTGCTCTTAGCAGATGCTCCCATCCCTGTTAAAAAAGGTGTAATCCCGACTACAGAATAAGCTGCATAAAGAAAACCTGATAACCACCAATAGTTTGCTGCACGCGGTACATTTATTGTTTTCATTATTTCAGTAGATTGCTTTAACCCATCTGGGTTTTTTATAATACTAAATATACCAATTAAAATAGAGACAATAATAATTATCGGTCCAATAGTACCAATTATTTTAACTAATTTATCTAATCCCATTAATACTGTAACTAACGCTAAAATAGCCATAAGCATACGGCCTACATAAGGGTTTAATCCATAATATTCAGTTAATGTAGCACCTGCTCCTGAAATCATTATTACAAATACTGCAAATAAAAATAGTGGTGCAAACCATTCAAAAAAAGTCCCAAAAGTATTACCACAGTAATATTTGAAAACGCTATTTGCAGATGTAAGTTGTAACCTATGCCCAGTTTCCATGATAACACCACCAAACCAGGCAAATAGCACTAAGGTAATAGCTGCTCCACCTATACTCCAATATCCAAAAGAAGTAAAGAACTGCATTATTTCTTGCCCAGTTGCAAAGCCTGAACCAATACAAAATGCTACATAGGCACCTCCAAAACTGATTACATCTTTCCAATTTACAGTTTGATTATTACTCATTTAAATCCCCCTTTAACAATATTTTTTATCGTAATAATTTTGTGAAGATTTTATACATAAGATTATGTTTATGTGTTTTGTATTAAATCATATGCTTTTTGAAATTTAGATTTAGATACACCCTACGTATAATTGTGTTTCTTTCATCATTTCTTCTGACATATTTGTATGTAAATCTAATGTAACTGTTATAGGCATTTCATATTCTACTATTTCTCTCATACTACGTAATAAGTCTGCTTTTAAATCCCCTATTTTTTCAACTGTACCTGACCCATGAAGGGCAAAGCATATACCAGAGATTTCATCTTTTACTTCTATTAATTTGTATATTATTTGTTTTTTTAATGATTCATAACATTCTTTTTCCATAATAAATCCTGCATTCCAAGTTGTAAATGTAGGTATAAGTTCTACATCATTTTTTTTCACCTATCTATTACCTGGAGCAAATGTACTTGCTTCATGACAAAACTCTCCAATAAGTATTTTAATTATAATTCTCCTTAATCTTTATTATATTTATTCATCTTCTTATCCTCCTCTTCTAACAATTTATTAATTATAAAATGTGAATATAAGTTTTATTTAGCTTCTTTATAATTAGATTACTATTAATATTAGCAAAAAGCATGCCAAAATTGAATTCCCCTTAAGATTGTGTATTTCATGAGGTTTCTGAAAATTATCTTTAAAATATAAAAGGAGTTAAAGTGTAAACCAGTTTA
>NZ_DATIRC010000346.1:0-1795 GCF_035470145.1 Romboutsia sp. | reverse complement strand
GTTTTCTTTAGCTCATCTTGAAGTGTAAATAATTGCTCTTGAAGAGAAGTTCGAGTTATCGGATCTAGTGCACTAAATGGCTCATCCATTAATATTATTTCTGCACCTGTTGCTATCGCTCTTGCAACACCGATTCTTTGTTGTTGACCTCCACTAAGTTCTGATGGATATTTGTCTATATAATCTTCGTATTTTAGACCTACCATTTCTAAAAGCTCTAGTGTTGTTTTTTCTATTTCTTCTACGGATTTTTCTTTTTTTAACCTGGGAATTAATTCGATATTTTCTTTTATTGTTAAATGTGGGAATAGACCTGTGTTTTGGATAACGTATCCGATTTTTCTTCTAAGTTCAATGGTATTTTCTTTTGATATAGGCTTGCCGTCTATATAAATTTCTCCTGCAGTAGGTTTTATTAGCTTATTGATAAGTTTAAGCGTGGTGGTTTTTCCACATCCACTAGATCCTATTAAAACTACTAATGTACCTTTTTCTATTGAGAAGGTTATATCATCAAGTATGACCTTATTTCCGACTTTTTTTGTTACATTTTTAATTTCTATCATAATTATAATCATCTCCTCCTTAATTTTTGAGCAACTTAACTCTAATATCTCACTGCTTCTACAATTCATTATAGCATTTATTCAGAAAAATGCAAATTTCAATTCATATTTCTTTCATTTTGCATAAAATAAAAGCACCGTAAACTACGATGCTATCAATGTTTTACCTTTTTTTATTTTATTTTTTTAGCTAAATTGTCTATAGCCATTAATCTATCTAAGTAATACCACTTACACTCTCTATCTAAAAGCTTAGCATATTCATTTTTTGATGCATAGTTAGGTGCTTTTTTATTGTAGAATTTAAATTCATTTTTACCCATTTTATTTTTAACTGTTTCATATTTAAGTTCTTTTATAAACTTTGAATCTAAGTACCCAAAGATTTGAACTTTTTCTATTTTATATAAATCTTTAACTAAGTGTCTTTGTATACGATCTTTTTTATCTTGCATTTCTAAGTTTAAATGAATACCTACATAGTAATTTTTTTTATTTTTTTTCCCTTCAAATTCAGCTTTATCTATTATAAGCCTTGTATGAATTTCCTTAGCTATTGCAGTTTTTATACCTATTTTGTGTTTATCTATTGCACTTGCATCTATACCTTTGCTTGTTAAATAATTTGAAAATCCACACTGTGCTATTTTTTCTATAAAGATTCTTTGCATTCCTACTTCCTTTTGAAGTTGGGCATCTTTTATGTCTTTTGGCACTAATTTCATATAGTCATTAGAATTTTCAACACTTTCTTTTGCAAATTCTATACATTTATTTACTTGTTGCGGTGTTACATTAACTGATTTAGTCATTAATTTATCAAATCTTTGCTTTATACCTATATTTTTAACAAATATTTCATACTTGTTGTTTGCTGTTATATAATTCATTTCTTACGTCTCCTTAATTTTTGTATATTATATAATAATACCACATAAAAGCTAATAATATATCTCTATTTTTTACTTCCTATGTGTCCAGCGATTATAGCTATTATACTCATCCCAATAAATACAGTAAAAGAAATTCTATATAAATCTATAGCATTTACATTTATATTTTCAAAAACATAACCTATAAATAAATTTATAACTCCAACTCCTACAAATTCAGATAAATTAACAATACTCATAGCTACTGCACAGTACTTAGAAGTAGTCTTTTCCTTAATATCTGTAAATGTAAATAAGTGCGTTATACTAGCAAATCCTATAATAAAAAATGCTATT
>NZ_DATIRC010000345.1:0-1506 GCF_035470145.1 Romboutsia sp. | reverse complement strand
ATATCTAATTGCATCTGTACAACAACAATCTTCTGGATCTCCCGTTGGCCCTGGATCTCCTGTTGGTCCTGGATCTCCTGTTGGTCCTGGATCTCCCGTTGGTCCTGGATCTCCCGTTGGCCCTGGATCTCCCGTTGGCCCTGAATCTCCCGTTAGCCCTGGATCTCCCGTTGGCCCTGGATCTCCCGTTGGCCCTGGATCTCCCGTTGGCCCTGTTGGTCCTTCACAACAGCAATAGCTAGGAGGTAAGCATACTTCTATAAATATAGTTACATTCTTAAATATATGTCTTTCATCTAATCTTTTCCCTTGTATATCTTCTATTATAATGTTTGGATTAAGTATTTTATTTTTTAATAAAACTTCTAGTAGGTATCTCTCTCTTAAATTAGGAACGACTATAAATGTACTATGATATGTTTCATTATGAACTGCATGAACTGATTGCGTGGATTTATCAGAAATATACGTAATTTTTTGTTTTAATTTTATCTCAATGGATATTTTTTTCCCCGTAAGGCACTGACCTTCATAGGATTTTCCTTTAGGTGTATTAATTATCCTTGTTGACACAATTTCTGGTTCAACCATAACAGATACAATATCCTCTATATTAGGCTTTTGTTGTGGTATAGTTATCATTTCTTCAAAGCTGTATTGTTTAAAGTATCTAATATGCTTTTGTTTTATAATATTATTTTTTTTCATAAACCTCCTCCTAAATAACCTTCTCTTTTATTAGTATATTTGCAACTCAATAAAAAAATATCTTATCCATCTTTTTCTCCTATGTAGTTAAATGTAAAAAATAAAAATAGGTAATTTATAATTATATTTTATAGTATATAAACTACCTATAAAAGAGAGTATCTTTCTTTATAATCTTCTTTATAATCTTAAGATTATATTAAGATACTCCCTTTCATTTAATTATAATGATATTTTAATATCTATTGATTTGCTGCAAATATATTACATAATGGCAACGCACCATATAAATTACCTGCTACTGTATTTTGCAATCTAACCCATATAATTCCATTACATATTCCATATACTTCTTTTACTTTATATGGATTAGCAGTATTATCTACAATATCAATATCTAAATCTTTAATTATTGGGAAACTAGTCGTACCTAAAAGTGTTCTTAATGCTAAATCCATATCTGTATTACAACAGCACTCAGGTGTTTCACAATCGTATTGTAGTGTTCCTGGTACAATTGGTTCATCGTTGAAAGTTATTAATGCCACATTACATAAAGATATATAACTTCCTCCTATAATTACTACATCTTCACCTAATAAAAAGTTTCCTATTGTACCGCTTTTAGTTGTGTTAAATGAAAGCACTGATACGTTTTGATTAGCGTTTGCCGATTTTATTGTTTTTAATGCATATCTAATTGCATTTGTACAACAACAATCTCCTGGATCTCCTGTTGGTCCTGGATCTCCCGTTGGTCCTGGATCTCCTGTTGGTCCTGGATCTCCCGTTGGTCCT
>NZ_DATIRC010000344.1:0-21260 GCF_035470145.1 Romboutsia sp. | reverse complement strand
ATATAAATAAGTACTGTAGTGAAGAAATAACTATAATAACAACAGGAAGCCAAGGGGAACCTATGGCCGGTCTTTCAAGAATAGCATATGGATCTCATAGAAAAATATTTATAGAGCCAGATGACTTGTTTATAATATCAGCATCACCAATACCTGGAAATGATAAATTAGTATCTAGAGTAATAAACCAATTATTTAGAAAAGGTGTAGAGGTAATATACGAGGATTTAGAAGAAATACATGTGTCAGGACATGCATATCAAGAAGAGCTAAAGTTAATTCATAGCTTAGTTAAAGCGAAATATTTTATGCCTGTACATGGTGAGTATAGACATTTAAAACATCATAGAGATTTAGCAATAAAGTTAGGTATGGAACCATCAAATGTACTTACATTAGAGACTGGACAAGTATTAGAAATATCTAATGAGGGTATAAATACATCTAAAAAAGTACATACAGGTGTTTTATTTGTAGATGGGCTAGGAGTTGGAGATGTAGGTAATATAGTCTTAAGAGATAGAAGGGATCTAGCAAAAGATGGTATGGTTACTATTGTTATAGCAATAAATAAAGAAAGTTACAGCATAGTAGCAGGACCGGATGTTATAACTAGAGGGTTTATATATGCTAGAGAAGCAGAAGATTTGATTAATAAAATAAAAGAAGTATCTAAAGATGAAATTGAGCGCTGCTTAGAAAAAGAAATTTTAGAATGGCAAATTTTAAAAACTAGTGTGAAAAAGTCAGTTGAACATCTTTTATATCATAAAACAAAAAGAAGACCAAGTGTATTTCCTATTATAATGGAAGTATAGGCAATAAAAAATAAAGCTAGATTATAATTTTAAATCTAGCTTTATTTTTTGTGAATTACATATTTAATATAAATATTAAAATTATTAATAGTACAAATTCTATGTTATTCATCCTCAAGATAATCTAAAGATTTAGTAGATACGTTAATAGATTTTTCATCTATATTAATGTCGGTTCATTGGCAATTAAAGTAGATATAAAGTATGAATTATAAGTAATAATAAAGATAAAAGATATCGGTCTTATGAAATGAATTTATAATTAATAAAGTTTTATTAGAGAAAAAATAAATAAGATACAAAGATGTTTAATTAAAAAAATAAGGGGTAAATATAAAAAGATATTGATAATTATTATCAATATGATATAATTATCAATAAGTTGATATTATCAATAACGTAATATTATCAATAAAATAAAAAGATAGGAGAGAAATCTATGAAAATAACAAAAAGAGCAAAATCATTAATCGGATTAATAACAATTTCTGCAGGAGTACTTGCTGGATGTAGCTCAAATAATAGTTCTTCACAGGAAAGTTCAAAGAAAGAGGTAGTAAATGTATACTCAGCGAGACATTATGATGTAGACAAAGAACTTTATAAAGAGTTTGAAAAAGATACAGGAATAAAAGTAAATGTAATAGAAGGAAAGGCTCCAGAATTACTTGAAAGATTAAAAAGAGAAAGTAAAGATACTCAAGCTGATGTATTTATAACTTCAGATATAGCAAATTTATACCAAGCAGTAGATTCAGACTTAACACAAAATATAGAATCTGAAATAGTTGAAAAAAATATACCACAAAACTTAAGAGGAGAAAACAACGAATGGATAGGATTAACTAAAAGAGCTAGAATAATAGCTTATGATAAAGAAAAAGTAAGTCCAGAAGAATTATCTACATATGAAGATTTAACTTCTGATAAGTGGAAAAATGAGATATTAGTAAGATCATCAGAGTCAACATATAATCAATCATTATTAGCATCTTTTATAGAATTAAATGGTGAAGATAAAGCAAAAGCATGGTCTGAAGGCATAGTAAATAATTTTGCAAGAGACCCACAAGGAAATGATAGAGATCAAGTGAAAGCTATAGCAGCAGGAGAAGGTAAATTAGCTATAGTAAACTCATACTATATAGGTAAGATGGTAAATTCAGAAGATGTAGAAGAACAGAAAGCAGTAGAAAAAGTAGGAGTATTCTTCCCAGAAAATGCTCATGTAAATGTAAGTGGTGTAGTTCTTAGCAAATACTCTAATAATAAAGAAAATGCTATTAAGTTCGTAGAATATATGACAGAAGAAAATGTTCAAAAACAATTTGCAGATGCAAATTCAGAGTATCCAGCAAATCCAAATGTAGAACCTAGTGAATTATTAAAGTCTTGGGGAGAGTTTACAGCTCAAGATATAAACTTAACAAATGTGGGTAAATACAACAAGAGAGCAGTAGAAATATTTAATGAAGTTAATTGGAAATAGACTTTAAGATTTATGTAGGAAAGGTGAAATTACAAACCTTTCCTATATAATTATTAGCATAAAATTTAAAATAAAGTTTATATAATCACATAAAAATATATAAATTTTATTTTGAATTTTAAGATTAAAATTAGTTACTAAAAGAGGGAGAGGCATATGAAAAAAATAAAAATTAATATATGGGCAGTTCTAAGCACAATTTTTATGCTTATGATATTGATTCCAAATATAGATGTAATATTACATTTATTTAAAGAACCTAATGATACATGGCATCATATAAAGAAATATTTATTAAAAGATTACATTTTAAATACATCAATTATAGCAATTTCAACAGGAAGTTTTACAATGATAATTGGGACAAGTTTAGCTTGGCTAGTTTCTGCGTATGATTTTCCAATGAGAAATTTTTTTAGATGGGCACTTATATTACCCTTAAGTATTCCTCCATATATAGCAGCATACACATATGCCGGAATGCTTAGTTATACAGGAGGAGTACAAGCTTTTCTTAGAAATAATCTAGGATTACAAGTTAGTCAAAAATACTTTGATATAATGTCTATCCCAGGAGCTGTGTTTATATTTACAATATTTTTACTACCTTATGTATATTTGGTAGTAAGATCATATTTAGAAAAACAGTCAGCATCATTAATAGAGAATGCTAGATTATTAGGAGCGAATTATATAGGAGTATTTTTAAAAGTAGTAATTCCTATATCAAGGGGAGTTATAATAGCAGGAGTAACGCTTACAATGTTAGAGGTATTAAGTGATTATGGGGTAGTATCTTACTTTGGGATACCAACATTTTCAACTGCAATATTCTCAAGTTGGTTCTCAATGAGTGATATAGATTCAGCAATAAGATTGGCTTCAATATTATTAGTTGCTATATTTATGGTAATGACTAGTGAAAAATTTTTAAGAGGTAGAAAAAAATATAGTAGTACAAATACAAAAATAAGACCTCTAACTAGAAAAAAATTAAATGAGTTTTATGGAAGTCTAGCATTTTTATATTGTTTTATAATACTTTCACTAGGATTTATAATACCAACATCTCAGCTTTTAAGTTGGTCTATTATGACTTATAAAGATATTTTAAATAGTGATTTCTTTATATTAATATATAACTCATTATCAGTTGCAATATTATCAAGTTTGCTTATAGTGGTAATGGCGGTAATAATAGCAAACTATACGAGAATAAATGATGGATTTTTATCTAAGTTATACTCAAAAATAACTCTTCTTGGATATTCAATTCCAGGAGCAGTAATAGCTATAACTATGATTCTATTCTTTGTAGATGTAGATAAAAACCTAGGGTGGTTATATAAGATATTTGATCCAAATGCACCAACATTACTTCTAAGTATGAGTATTGTAATGCTTATATTTGCATATATGATAAGATTCTTAGCCGTAGGCTTCCAATCTATAGAAGGTGGATTTGAAAAGATAGGTAATAAATTTTTTGAGGCATCTAGAACATTAGGATATGGGGTTACAAAGACGTTTTTCTTAGTAGATTTGCCAATGCTAAAGCCAGCAATTTTAAGTGGGTTTGCATTAGTATTTGTAGATATAATTAAAGAGCTTCCTTTAGCCCTTATACTAAGACCTTTTAACTTCCATACATTGGCTACTAAAGTATTCGAATATGCTAATGATGAGATGATGTTTGAGGCAGCAGTTCCGTCTTTAATAATAGTAGCTGTAAGTTTTGTAACCATATTTACATTATACAAAGTAGTAGATAAGGAGGATTAAAATATGTTTTTAAAAATTAAAAATTTACATTTTAAATATAAAAATAATAAAAATGATAATATAAAAGATTTAAATATAAGTATTAAAAAAGGTGAAGTAGTAGGCATTTTAGGAGAAAGTGGTAGTGGAAAAAGTACAATACTTAGAATTTTAGCAGGGCTTGAAATGCCGTATAAAGGAATTATTGAAATTAATGGTAAAAAAATATATGATAATAAAACATTTATAGAAGCAGAATATAGAGGAGTAGGAATGGTATTTCAAGATTACGCACTATTCCCACATATGACAGTTGCTAAAAATATAATGTTTGGTCTAAAAAAAATGAGTAAGCCAGAAAAAGAAAAGCGCATGATAGAAATGTTAGAGCTTGTAAATTTAACAGAATATAAGAACAAATATCCATATGAATTAAGCGGTGGACAACAGCAACGTATTGCAATAGCAAGAGCTATTGCACCAAAACCATCAATATTATTACTAGATGAACCTTTTAGTAACTTAGATGCTAATTTAAAATCTAAAATAAGAAAGGATTTAAAAGAAATAATTAAAGAGGCTAATATAACTTCTATATTTGTTACACATGATAAAGAAGATGCAATAGACGTTGCTAGTAAAGTGATTGTACTAGACAAAGGTGAAGTAATAAAAAATGGAGATGTTAGGGATATAATTGTATAGTAATTATATAAAGGAATACATGATGTTTGGAAGAGTCATAGAAGATAGTAGTTATGCCATAGTAGAGGGATTGATAATAATCTTCTAATTTGTAGTTGATTTTTCAATGTACTACAAATTAAAGAATGTAGAAATAATAGAATCTTTAAAATGTGTCGATTAATAAGGTAATAGGTCTTAATAATTTATTGGCAAAAACAAAAAAGTTCTCATAGTATATGTTAGGAGTGGAAAACTCCACAAATTAAAATACAACAGGGGGGCAATAAAATGCTAGACAGATTTTTTGGAGAAGGCGGATGTTTTGATGGAGGCGCTTGGTGGATAATAGTATTATTCTTCCTATTCTTAGCTTTCCAAGAGCAGTGGAGGGAAATATGTATACAAGATTGGATTCCATTTTTAATACTATTATTAATAGTTTGTGCAAGTGGAGATCTATTTGACCACTGCTGCTAATTAATAGTGATTAGTATGAATTGAAACAAAATAAAAACACTACAATTATGTTGAATTTAATATGATTGTAGTGTTTTTATTTTGTTAAGTATTTTTTAATATATAAACTTAAATAATAAATTTATATTTATTATTTAAGTTTATATAAAGTATGATATATGAGCAAAATAAACATAGTTTACAAATGAAAGCAAAATCATCTTGAAAAATTTATACCGTAAATGTATAATATAAGCTTGAAGTGAAAAATGACGAAAAAAGTAACGTTAGAGTACTAAGTAATTATTTCACTTTAAATAAATATAAATATACGGTTATCAAAAATTAAATAATTTAGTGAGGTGGCAATATGAAAATAGGATTCGACCATAAAAAGTATTTAGAGGAACAATCAAAGTACATTTTAGAAAGAGTTAATAATTTTGACAAGCTTTATTTAGAGTTTGGTGGGAAATTAATGGGAGACTTGCATGCTAAAAGAGTATTACCTGGATTTGATGAAAATGCCAAAATAAAAGTTCTTCAACATATGAAAGAAAAAGTAGAAGTAGTTATATGTGTTTATGCAGGAGATATAGAAAGAAATAAAATCAGAGGCGATTTCGGAATAACATATGACATGGAAGTTTTAAGACTTATAGATGATTTAAGAAAGTATGAACTAGATGTAAATAGTGTTGTTATAACAAGATTTGAAGGACAACCTGCAACTACAGTATTTATAAATAAATTAGAGCGTAGAGGAATAAAAGTATACAAGCATGCTCCAACAAAAGGATATCCAACTGATGTTGATACAATAGTAAGTGATGAAGGATATGGAGCAAATCCTTATATAGAAACTACTAAGCCTATAGTTGTTGTTACAGCTCCAGGACCAAATAGCGGAAAATTAGGAACTTGTTTAAGCCAGTTATATCATGAAAATAAAAGAGGAAATGCTGTTGGGTACTCTAAGTTTGAGACATTCCCAGTATGGAATGTGCCTTTAAAGCATCCTGTAAATATAGCATATGAAGCTGCTACTGTAGACTTAAAGGATGTTAATATGATAGATTCATTCCATCTTGAAAAATACGGAGAAATGGCAGTAAACTACAATAGAGATTTAGAACTATTCCCAGTTCTTAAAAAGATAATAGAAAAAATAACAGGAAAAGAATCTATATATCAATCACCAACTGATATGGGTGTTAACAGAGTTGGATACGGTATAATAGATGATGAAGTTGTTGCTGAAGCATCAAGACAAGAAATAATAAGAAGATATTTTAAAACTGCTTGTGAATACAAAAAAGGTCAAGTAGATAAAGGTGCTTATGAAAGAATAAAAATGATAATGGAAGAACTTAACTTAAAGCCTGAAGATAGAACAGTTGTTATTCCATCAAGAAACTATAGTAATAAGCTAAAAGAAACTGCTGAGAAAAATGATGTTTGTCCAGTTGTTGCATTAGAATTAACAGATGGAACTATATTAACTGGTAAAGGTTCTGATTTAATGAATTCAACTGCAGCTGCTACATTAAATGCTATAAAACATTTAGCTAAGATAGATGATGAAATTCATTTAATATCTCCAGCGATACTAGAACCAATTGTAAACTTAAAAACTAAGACATTAGGAAGTAGAACTCCTGAATTAAGTTGTGAAGAAGTTTTAACTGCACTTAGCATATGTGCTGTAACAAATCCAACTGCTCAAGTTGTACTTGATAAATTACCTTTATTAAAAGGAGCTCAAGCACATTCTACTACTATATTAAGTAAAAATGATGAACAAACATTTAGAGAACTTGGAATAGATGTTACAAGTGATCCTGAATATCCATCACAAAATCTTTATTATGCTAACTAAATTGCATATTAATTAAAAATATAGAAAATATAAGACCATATTACCTCCGAGGTAGTATGGTCTTTCTTATATAAAATTATATAATCTTAAAATAAATATAAATATACGGTTATCAAGTACCTAAAATAACTTAGTTCCTTGGAATACCTATTTTAAAGGTTTTTTCGAAAATTTGCAAGTTATTTTTTTGAAATTATGAAATAAACTTAAAATAGTATTAATTTGATATAATGATATTATGTAAAATTACTTTATGATGAAGCTAATAATAGATGAATTAGGTGATAGGAATGAACGAAATTAGGAAAATAATTCACATAGATATGGATGCTTTTTATGCATCTGTTGAACAAAGAGATAATCCAAAATTAAGAGGTAAGCCTGTAATTGTTGGAGGGGATCCTCAAAGTAGAGGAGTTGTAGCAACTTGTTCTTATGAAGCAAGAGAATATGGGATTCATTCAGCTATGCCGTCTCAGATGGCATATAAAAGATGTCCATATGCTTACTTCGTAAGACCTAGATTTGATGTATATCACCAAATATCTAATCAAATAAGAGAAATATTTTATAGATATACAGATTTAGTAGAGCCTTTATCTTTGGATGAAGCATTCTTAGATGTAACTAACAATAAAAAAAATATAAAATATGCTACAGAGATAGCAAAAATGATTAAAAAAGAAATTTTAGAAGAGGTAGGATTAACGGCATCTGCAGGAGTATCGTACAATAAATTTTTAGCAAAGCTTGCATCTGATTATAAAAAGCCAAGTGGGTTAACTGTAATAACACCAGAAAATAAACAAGAATTTCTTGATAAACTACCAATAAATAAATTTTTTGGAGTGGGAAAAGTAACGGAAAGAAACCTTAGAAATTTAGGTATAAAAAATGGTTATGATTTAAGAAATTTAGAATTGCATCAACTAGAGAATATATTTAAAAATAGAGGATATACCTTTTATCAATTTGCAAGGGGAATAGATTATAGACCAGTACAACCTCACAGAGAAAGAAAATCAGTAGGTGCAGAAACTACTTTAAATCATAATTTAAATATAGATGATGAAGACGTGGTAGATATATTGAGTGAAATATGCAAAGAGGTAGCAGATAGATTAAATTATTGTGATAAGCTAGGTAAAACAGTAACTTTAAAAATTAAGTTTTATGATTTTACACAAATAACAAGAAGTATTAGTTTAGAACATGCTATAAATAAACATGAAGAAATTAGAACAAATGTATATAATTTATTAAAAAACATTAATATAAATAAACAAATTAGATTACTAGGAGTTACATTATCAAATTTAACTGACAAAAAAGATGAATGCACAAATATAACTATATTTGAATATATAGATAATATACACAATATTAATATATAATCATAAAAACTAAATAATAGTAACTAAACAGGCGGCAGTGTATAGTTAGACGGGCTTTTATTAACAAATATAAGTAAATCCATGGGATAGTTTTGAAATTTCCCCATGGATTTTTTAGTTAAAGGACAAATGAAAGTTATTATTAAGATTAAATGGTTTTCAAGTATGATAGGATATCAGGAAGTAAATTTAAGAAATAAAGCATGGTTGTATAAGGGGGCATAAAAATGGAATATGACAATTTTAAAAAGGTAAAACAGGTTTTGTGGATAATTTTATTTGCTAATATTGGAGTTGCATTAATAAAAATTGTTATAGGAACAGCAATAAAAAGTGCTAGTATGACAGCAGATGGTTTTCATTCTATATCAGATGGAGCATCTAATATAGTTGGTTTAATAGGGATTAATATAGCGTCAAAGCCAAATGATAAAGAACATCCATATGGGCATAAAAAATTTGAGGTAGTAGCAAGTATGTTTATTGGAGGTATGTTGCTTTTTATAGCAGGAAAAATAATTTTCAATTCTATTTCAAGATTTACAAATAGTGTAGAGCCATCTATAACTACAGAAAGTTTGATAGCATTAATAATTACTCTTATAATAAATATACTGGTATGTGCTTATGAAAATAGAATAGGAAAAAAACTAAATAGCTATATACTCGTATCAGATTCAATGCATACAAGAAGTGATATATTTGTTTCTATAGGTGTTTTGTTTACATTAGTTGGAGTGAAACTAGGCTTGCCGGATATTATTGACCCTATAGCATCTTTAGTTGTTTCTGGGTTTATAATTTACTCCGCTTATGAAATATTCAAATCATCTACGGGTATTTTAGTGGATCAGGCAACTGTTGATGAAGAGAAAATAAGAGAAATTATAAGTGGTTTTAAAGATGTAAAAGGAGTTCATAACATAAGAAGTAGAGGTAGCGAAAATGATATACATGTTGATATGCATGTACTGGTTGATCCTCATAGAAATGTTGAAGAATCACATATATTGGCACATGAAATTGAAAGTATGATTAAAACTAAAATAAATCAAAGTGCACAAGTAATAGTACACATCGAACCTTATTATGATAAAGATAAAAATTACTTTGAATTAAAATAAAGGGGCATTTAGGCCCCTTTATTCCATTAAAATACTTTTCAAAGAATTTATATCTAAAATCTTAATTACATCTTTTGAGTAATCTATAAGTCCTTCATCTTTCATATTAGCAAGTTCTCTAGATAAAGATGGTCTAGGAATCCCTAATTTCTCTGAAAGTTTTTGCTTTGTCATATTAAGGTTAATAAATACGTTACCTTGGATATCGTACTCACTAATCAAATAGTTACTAACTTTTTGACGTATACTGGTCAAAGACAAACCGGTAATAGATTTATTTAGATTTATAATTTTATTAGTTAAGTTATTTAAAAACATTGCTAAAAAATCAGGATGCTTTGTACAAAAACTAATAAAATCATTTTTTGTTATAAACATTATTTTACTAGATGTAGCAGATATAACTGTAGCAGGATATGTATTAGCATCGGAAAAAGCAATTATTTCGCCGAAAAAGCCCCCTTCACTAAAAGAAGAAAGATGGATAACATTATTACTAGTTAAGATCCTTTTTATGTCGACACTTCCTTTTAAAACTAATCCAACTTTTTCACAAGGAGATCCCTCTAAAGCTATAATATCATTTTTAGAATAATTAACGACATTATAAGTAGATTCTTTAAAGAAGTTTAAAACATCATCTTTATTCATAAACATAATTCTCACCAAACTTTCTATAATATTATAAATAATGTAACGTATGTTACGGAACTATATATTATTATATCATATAATAAGTATATAAAATACACATTAAAAAATGGAGGGGTATTTATGGAAAATAAAATGTTTTGTTTTCAATGTCAAGAAACAGCAGGTTGTACAGGATGTACAAAGTTTGGAGTATGTGGAAAATCGCCAGATTTAGCAAGAATGCAAGATTTATTAATATATACAACTAAAGGATTATCAGAAGTTACTACAAGGCTTAGAGAAGAAGGAAAGTTAATATCTCATGATGTAAATCATTTAATAACAATAAACTTATTTACAACAATAACAAATGCAAACTTTGATGATGCAGTATTCTATGAAAGAGTTAAAGTGACTTTAAAGACTAAAGAAGAGTTATTAGCTACATTAGATAATAAAGATAATTTATCAGAAGCCGCTTTATGGAATGCAACTTCTAATGCAGAGATGGATGAAAAAGTTGGAGTGTTATCTAAATTAAAGAATGCAATATTAGGTGGAAAAGAGGAAGTATCAATTGATTCAATATTAGATGAAAAATCAACAAAAGTTGGCATATTATCAACTAAAGATGAAGATATAAGAAGTTTAAGAGAACTTATAATATATGGATTAAAAGGTATGTCAGCTTACATGAAGCATGCAAATGCATTAGGATATGATGATGAATCAGTAAATGCATTTATGCAAAGTGCTTTAGCAAAGACTTTAGATGATAACTTAACAATAGATGAATTAATAGGATTAACTTTAGAAACTGGAAAAGTTGGAGTAGATGGAATGGCTTTATTAGATTCTGCTAATACAGGAACTTATGGAAATCCAGAAATCACTAAAGTAAATATAGGGGTTAGAAATAACCCAGGAATATTAGTATCAGGACATGATTTAAAAGACTTAGAATTATTATTAAAGCAAACAGAAGGAACTGGAGTAGACGTATATACTCACTCTGAAATGTTACCGGCTCACTATTACCCAGCATTCAAAAAATATACTCATTTTGCAGGAAACTATGGTAATGCTTGGTGGAAACAAAAAGAAGAATTTGAAAGTTTTAACGGTCCAATATTAATGACTACGAACTGTATAGTACCACCAAAAGACAGCTATAAAGATAGATTATATACTACTGGAGCGGCTGGATTTGTTGGATGTACTCATATAGCAGGTGAGTCAGAAGATAATAAAGATTTCTCTGTTATAATAGAGCAAGCTAAGCAATGTCAACCTCCTATAGAAATAGAAACAGGAGAGATAATAGGTGGGTTTGCACATAATCAAGTATTTGCATTAGCAGATCAAGTAGTAGAAGCAGTTAAATCTGGGGCAATAAAAAAATTCTTTGTTATGGCAGGATGTGATGGAAGAGCTAAATCTAGAGATTACTATACGGATTTTGCAAAGGCATTACCAAAGGATACAGTAATACTTACAGCAGGATGCGCAAAATATAAATATAACAAGTTACAATTAGGTGATATAAATGGAATACCTAGAGTATTAGACGCAGGACAATGTAATGATTCTTATTCACTAGCATTAATAGCATTAAAACTTAAAGAAGTATTTGAATTACAAGATATAAACGAGTTACCAATAGCATTCAATATAGCATGGTATGAGCAAAAAGCTGTAATAGTACTATTATCACTATTATATCTTGGAGTTAAAAATATACACTTAGGACCAACATTGCCAGCATTTTTATCTCCAAATGTAGCTAAAGTCTTAGTTGAAAACTTTGGAATTGGTGGAATAACTAATGTTGAAGATGATTTAAAGATGTTCTTAGGATAATTAAAGATATTTAAATACAATTTAAAAATATGGAGGCTTATTTAAGTCTCCATATTTTTATTAGTTAATTAAAAAAGTCGTAATTTGACGGAAATTTTAAGTAAAAAAATTAAAACAAATAGTTGCTAAAATATACAAAAAATCATATAATTATCTTGTAGGAAATAAGGCGACATAGCCAAGTGGTAAGGCAGTGGACTGCAACTCCTTGATCCCCAGTTCGAATCTGGGTGTCGCCTCCAATAATATTCCAAGATAGCTCAACGGTGGAGTACTCGGCTGTTAACTTATAGGCTGAAGATTCGAATCCCTTCCTTGGAGTAAAATAAATATGCTGGTGTGGCTCAACGGTAGAGCAGCTGACTTGTAATCAGCAGGTTGTAGGTTCGATTCCTATCACCAGCTCCAATAAAAGTAACTTCAATCAAATTTGGTTGAAGTTATTTTTTTGATTACAAGGGGATTATATATATTATATCTTAGTATTTACACATATTATATTTTTCAGTCAACTAACTAGGGAAAGAACCGTGTAGCCTACTTCCTTTAAAAAGAACTATTTATGACAATAGTCAAAAAACGTTGTTTTATGTAGTAACAAAATATAAAATGCATATATAAGTTAAGAAAACTATTGTATTAATAGGGAGGTAGGATATGAGTAATAAAACAAGAATTGTGCTTCTTGGAGCAGGTTACGGGGGGTTATTAACAGCAAAAAAACTGGCAAATAAATTTAAAAAGGATAATCAAGTAGAGATTACCCTTATTGATAAAAACCCATACCATACAATGCGTACAGAGCTTCATGAGGTAGTAGCTGATAGAGTTTCAGAAGATTCTATACAAATTAATTTAAAGAAAATATTTGCTGGAAGAAAGGTAAACGTTGTACTTGATAAAATAAATGATATTAATTTTAATGACAAAGTATTAAAATCACAAAAAAATGAATATGAATATGATTATTTAGTAATCGGTACTGGATGCCAGCCAACTTACTTTGGGATTCCAGGGGCAGAGGAATATGCTCATAAATTATGGGACTTTGATGATGCCGTTAATCTGAAAGAACATATTCTTCATATGTTTAGAGAGGCAGTAAAAGAGCAAGATAAAGAAAAAAGAAAAAAAATGCTAACATTTGTTGTAGTAGGCGGCGGTTTTACAGGCATAGAGATGATTGGTGAATTAGCAGATTGGAAAGATAG
This sequence comes from Romboutsia sp., assembly GCF_035470145.1. GTDB lineage: Bacteria > Bacillota > Clostridia > Peptostreptococcales > Peptostreptococcaceae > Romboutsia_D. The sequence continues at coordinate 7,948 of NZ_DATIRC010000344.1, read as the reverse complement.
ATTATGCAAGGATTTTTATGTGGATAAGGAAGAAGTAAAATTATATGTTGCAGATGCAATGCCTAAAATTTTACCAATACTGCCTGATAATCTAATCAAAAAAGCTGAAAATCATCTTCGCAAATTAGGAGTTGAAATTATAACAGGAGCAAAAATTACAGAGGTTTCGAAGGAGTCTGTTACATTAGGAGAAAAGGGTAACATTGATACCAATACAGTAATTTGGGCAGCAGGAGTTGAAGGCTCTGAACTTGTTGGCAATATGGATATTAAACAACAAGGAAGAAAAAGAATCGTTACTAATGACAAGCTTCAAGCAATAGATTATGAAAATGTTTATGTTGTTGGTGATAACATATTCTACATTCCAGAGGGGCAAGAAAGACCTGTTCCTCAAATGGTTGAAAATGCAGAGCACTCTGCACCACTAATTGCTCATAATATATATGCTGACGTAAAGGGTAGGCAGCAAAAATCATATAAGCCAACTTTCCACGGTTGTATGGTATGTATTGGTGGAAAATATGGATTGGCTAACATTGAATTTCTAGGAAAATTTTTTGGACTATCTGGTTTCTTAGCATTATTTATGAAGCATTTTATAAATCTAGTATATTTCTTCCAAGTGGCTGGATTTAATAAATGCTGGTCTTATTTATTACATGAGTTCTGTTATGTAAAGGATAATAGAAGTTTAGTAGGGGGACATTTTGCAAATTCAACTCCAAGTTTTTGGTTGTTGCCACTTAGAATACTTGTTGGTTACAAATGGTTAGAGCAAGGACTTTATAACCAAGCAGGAATAGGAGCTACAGTTGTAGGTTTATTATTAATTGTTGGATTGTTTACTGATATTGCATCAATTGCATCAATTGCAATGGCAATTATGATTTGGGCTTTTGGTATTGAATCAGCACAAACACTTTGGTTTATAATTGGAAGTATTGCTTTAATTGGAGGATCAGGAAGTGTGTTTGGTTTAGATTATTATGTATTACCTGTTCTAAAAAAATCATGGAAAAAGATTGATGCTATTAAAAAATGGTATCTATATATTGATTAATTCCTTAAATAAATAATAAACAAGCTTGAAAAGTATGGCCCTTAGATTTGGATATCTAAGGGCCATACTTTTAATTTTATTAAATTTAATATTAAAAGTGTATATTGCCACTATTTGACACATGTTGATTTATTGTGACAATAGTCAAAATGTATTGATAGAACATACTACAATAGATAAAATTTAAATTGACAAGTAGAAATTAAAATTGATATTTAATTATCAAACAAGTTGAAGTATTAGACTTATATTAATATAGGTTTTAACATGTTTTTAATAAATATTAAAAAAGTATAATGAAAGTGTGGGATAGTAGATTGAGGCTAAAAGATATTTACAGACCAATAGACAAAAACATAAATAAAATGGAAGAAGAACTAAATATTTTAGTTCATGATGCTGGTATACCTTCGATTAGTAAGCTATTCGGATATTTTTTTAAAAATTCAGGGAAAAACCTTCGTCCTGCTTTAGTTTTTCTATCAGCAGGTGCTGTGAAAAATGAGCAAGATGATGCAAAAAATGACAATATTATACAATTAGCTTTGGCACTTGAACTTTTACACAGTGCAAGTTTAGTTCATGATGACATTATTGATGGTGACTTTACTAGACGTGGTCAAAAGACACTAAATAATGTATTTGGTAATAAAATAGCAGTACTTGTTGGAGACACGTTATTTTCTCGTTCATATTCAATAATTTCAAATTTATTTCCTATTGAATACTCACAAGTTGTAGCAGACCTTAGTTTTAAAATGTGTGTTGCTGAAATTGAGCAGGCAAAAGGAAATCTAAACCGTGAAAAATATTTTAATGTTATCGAAGGAAAGACTGCTTTATTCATGAGTGTTTGCTGCAAATTGGGAGCAGCCTTAGCAGGCGGTACAGAAAGTCAAATAAAAAGTCTAGAGAGCTTTGGACTAAATTTAGGAATGGCGTATCAAATAAAGGATGATTTTATGGATGATGATCCTAATGGTCTAAAATATGGAACTATGGATGATGCAGTAGACTTTTCATTAAAGGCAAAAGAAGCACTTGATGGATTAGATGACTCTGTATATAAGAAGAATCTATGTGAATTAATGAACTATATCATGACTGTTTAATATATAATCTAATATTTTATATTAAGTTATTTAGTTCCTCAGATTGGAGGTTCATAGTTTGAAATATAAGGAAAAAGAAATTAAGTTAGATAATCAACTTTCATTCTGGAATCATTTTAAGAATGAAGAACGTTTTTTATTTTATAATCCAATAAAAAAAGAATTCATTCTTGGAGCTAAGCGTTTAAAAACTTACTCTATGAATGAAAATTTAAATGATTGTTTATATGCATTTTCATCAATGACATTCTTTGATTCAATCAAAGACGAAAAGTGGAAAGGTTTTGGTAATGAAACTATTGGATTTGAATACTATCTAGTTGAAAAAGATGGAAAGCAGATTTTTTACTACTTAAATGATTTAGTTGAAATAGAAAATAGAGAAGTGAAAAACTATAAACACTCTTATAAATACTCAGTAGATGATTATCAAGAATGGAATGAATTATTCTCAAGTATAAATAGTGCAATATCAAGACAAGAAGTAGATAAAGTTGTTATTTCAAGAGAAGTTAAAATTGAATGCGATACTTCAGTGAATATAGAAAGTCTACTTCAGAATCTACTAGAAAAAAACAAAAGTAGCTTTGTATTTGCATATTATAAAGATGAAAAGACATTTTTAGGTGCAACACCAGAGATTTTGGTTCAAAAAGAAAACGATAACATTTTAAGTTATGCTTTAGCAGGTACTATTGAAAGAACTGATAAAAATGACGAATTACAAAAAACAATGCTGTTAAATGATCCTAAAAATCGTCATGAACATCAAATTGTTATTAATTCAATAGTTAATGGTATAAAGAAATTTACCAGTGAAATAACAGTAGATAAAACAACAATTTTAACACTTAAAAATTTACATCATTTACAGACTCCTATTTATGCAAAGGATAAAAACAGCTCATTACTAAAGTGGGTAAGACGACTACATCCTACACCTGCAATGGGGGGGAATCCTGTAAATAAATCGTTAGAATTAATTAGAAAATATGAAAAACATGAAAGAGGATTGTATGCAGCTCCAGTTGGTATAATTGATGGAAATAGTGATGGTGTTTTTGTAGCAGGAATAAGATCTGCACTTATTCAGGATAACATAGTTTATGCATACGCAGGATGTGGTATAGTAGATAAATCAATTTGTGAAACTGAATATATTGAAACAAAAAATAAATTAAAAACGATAATTGAAAGCTTATAGAGAAGTGGTGAAATTAATGACAAATTATGTTGCAGCGTTAGTTGATGAATTATATCAATTAGGTGTCCGTGAAGTTGTAATTAGTCCAGGTTCACGATCTACACCATTGTCTTTATTATTTTGTGAACATGATTTTAAAATTTTTATGAATATAGACGAGCGCTCAGCTGGTTTCTTTGCACTTGGTATTGCAAAAGAGTATGAAAGACCCGTTGTATTAATTTGTACTTCGGGTTCTGCAGTTGCAAATTATTTACCTGCAATTGTTGAAGCAAAGTATTCACGAGTACCATTAATTGTATTGACAGCTGATCGTCCACATGAATTGCGTCATGTTGGTGCACCTCAGGCAATTGATCAAAATGAAATATTTAATAAATATACAAAGTACTATGAAGAATTATCCTTGCCTGAAGAAAAAGAAAATATGTATCGCTATGTACGAGTAGTCATGCAAAAAGCATATGCAAGCGCTATGTCAAAAGGATATGGGGTAGCTCATATTAACGTACCAATTCGTGAACCTTTAATTCCAGATTTGAGTAAGTTAGACTTTACTATAGAGCGTGAGAAAAACAAATTTGAATACGTAAATGGAGAAGTACATTCATTATTTAATGATTCAATTTTAAAAGATAAAAATGGAATTATAATTTGTGGTGGAGATGCTTATTCAAATTATCATGAGGAAATGTTGGAATTAGGACAAAGATTGAAAGCACCTATACTAGCTGATCCAATTTCAAATTTAAGAAATTACTCAATAGATATCATTATTGATAATTATGATGGATTTCTAAAAAATGATAACATAAAAAAAGAATTAGAACCGGAATTTATAATTCACTTTGGGCAAGTTCCTATATCGAAACGCTTACAACAATTTTTGTCAATGCATAAAGATGTTTTATATATACAAGTTGATGAAACATTTGAATATAGAAATCCATCTCTATCTACAACAAAATATATTGTTTCATCACCAAGATTATTTGCTAAGTATATTAGTATACAAAATAGCAATACAGAATATTTATCGAAGTGGTTAAAGTATCAAAAACAAATGCGCAAACAGTTAAGTAGTGTAAAAGATGAAATGGACTTGTTTGAAGGAAAATTAATTCAAAAGATACAAAATATGTTGCCAGCAAAAAGTCGGCTAGTTGTTTCAAATAGTATGGCAATTCGTGATATGGATTACTTTTTTGAATCTAAAAATCAAGATATAAAAGTATTATGTAATAGAGGGGCAAATGGAATAGATGGTACAGTTTCAACTGCATTAGGTATATCTACATCAAATAAACCAACTGTTCTATTAACAGGAGACTTATCATTTTATCATGATTTAAATGGATTGTTAGTTGGAAAAACACACAATTTGAATTTAGTTATCATATTACTTAATAATGATGGCGGAGGAATCTTTAGATATTTACCACAAAGTAAAGAGAAAAAATTTGAATATTTATTTTTAACACCACATGGTATAGATTTTGAAGGTACAAAAACTTTATATGATTTAACATATTATGAAGTATCGGATTATAATTCATTTGAACATGCTTTTAATCAAGCACTAGATTTAGAAGGAATTAAGCTCATTGAAGTAAAAATTGATTCAGAGTTAAGTAAAGTATTACATGATAAATATACAACATTATAGGGTGATATGATGTTTATTGAAATTGAAAATATTAGATATCACCTTCAGATAAAAGGTGAAGGAAAACCAATTATTTGTTTACATGGTTTTTCTGAAAATCTAAGCACATGGAAATTCCTTGAATTACAGGGATATCAATTGATATTGATAGATTTTATAGGGCATGGAAAAAGCGACAAACCATTCTTAAGCAAATATTATAGTTTGAAAGTAATGATAAAGCATTTAAATAAACTTATACATCAATTGGGTTTAAAAAAATATTCAATATTAGGCTATTCTATGGGTGGAAGAATTGCATTAGCCTATGCACTAACTTATTCAAATGAAATTGATAAGCTGATTTTAGAAAGTGCATCTTATGGTGAATTTGAATTGATAAATCGATTAAAAAGAAGAAGTAGCGATTTAAACCTAGCCCAAAATATAAGAGAAAATGGAATAGAGTGGTTTAACGAGTATTGGTCCAATTTGAGTATTTTTAAGTCACAAAGAAAATTACCAAAATATGTTATTGATGATATAAAAAAAAGGCGTTTATTAAATGAAGCTCATGCACTTTCAAACACATTATTATGTACAGGACAAGGGATATTCCCATGTTTAAAAAATAAAGTAGTTAATTTATCTATGCCTGTATTATACATCAGCGGAGAATACGATGAAAAATACAAAAAAATAGGTGATGATTTTGAAAAATCAAGTAAAAATGTAAGGCATAAAACAATAAATGGTGTAGGTCACAATACCCATATTGAAGATCATAATGCCTTTGTTGAAGTTTTAAGTAAATTCTTATAAATAATTATTAGAAGGAGTGGAAATATGAGTAAGTTTTCTTGGGAAGAATTAAATCGTGATTATGAAGATATTATTTATGAAACATATGAAGGAATTGCAAAGATTACTATCAATCGTCCTGAAGTACGTAATGCATTTCGTCCAAAAACAATCATGGAATTAATTGATGCTTTTTCAATAGCTCGTGAAGATGAAAAAGTAGGGGTTATTGTTTTAACTGGTGCAAATCATGGACAAGGTGAGGATAAAGAAGCATTTTGTTCTGGAGGAGATCAAAAGGTACGCGGCCATGGAGGATATGTAGGAGATGATAAGATTCCACGTTTAAACGTTTTAGATTTACAGCGTTTAATTCGTGTTACTCCAAAACCAGTTATTGCCATGGTAAATGGATATGCAATTGGTGGAGGTCATGTACTTCACATAGTATGTGATTTAACAATTGCATCTGAAAATGCTAAATTTGGACAAACAGGGCCCAAAGTGGGTTCATTTGATGCTGGATATGGAGCTGGATATTTAGCTCGTATGGTTGGTCATAAAAAAGCACGTGAAATTTGGTATTTATGCCGTCAATATACTGCAAAGGAAGCACTTGATATGGGACTAGTAAACACAGTTGTTCCATTTGATAAATTAGAAGAAGAAACAGTACAATGGGCAAAAGAAATTCTGGAGCATTCTCCCACTGCACTACGTTTCTTAAAAGCATCATTCAATGCAGACACAGATGGATTAGCTGGATTGCAGCAATTAGCTGGAGATGCTACATTATTATTTTATACAACAGAGGAAGCAAAAGAAGGAAGAGATGCATTTAAAGAAAAAAGAAAGCCTGATTTTGATAAATTTCCAAAATACCCATAAAAAGGTGGTAGCATGAATTGGATTAAAAAACATAATTTGGAAAAACCAAACAAAAAGTTCATTAATAATCTAACATTTAGAGAAGTTTATGAAAATGTAATAGACATAGCTAAAAAACTATACTCATATGTAAAAAATGAGAGAAGAGTTGCCATATATTCAAATAACTCCATTGATATGGCGCTTTTCTTTTTAGCACTTCAATATTTAGAAAAAGAAGTGTTGATGATAAATACACGCCTTACAGATGAAGAAATAACAAAACAATTGAAAAAGCTAAATATTGAAGTTGTATTTTCTTATGATAACAAATTTATATCGTTTAAAGAAGTATATCAAAGTGAAAAGGAAGATATACAATTAGTTGAAGAATTTAATGAAGAAAAAATTGCTGTCATTATGAATACAAGTGCTACAACAGGTGAATTTAAGTCAGTTCCAATTAGGTGGAAACAGCTTTACTATCATGTAAAATCATCACAAAAAAGTCTGGGGGTAACTGATAAAGACAATTGGCTCGTTGTACTTCCTATGTATCATATTGGTGGATTAGCAATTCTAATAAGAAGTTTATACAATGGAACACAGATTACTGTATTAGAAAAATTTGAAGAACAGCAAGTTGTAAAATTAATTGAAAGTAGTAGAATCAATATGTTATCAATTGTACCAACTATGTTAAATAAAGTTGCTGATAAAATTGAGAAACACAATTTACGTGTGGTATTAGTAGGCGGTGAATTTGTTCCTAAAGTATTGGTTGAAAAAAGTATAATAAAAAACATTCCAATATATAAAACCTATGGAATGACAGAGACAACAAGCCAGTCTACAACTTTTTCAGTATTAGAGAATTTAGATAAAATTTATTCAGTAGGATTACCACTTGAAAAAGTAGGTATTAAGATTAAAAATCCTAATGAAAAAGGAATTGGTGAAGTTCTAATTAAAAGCCCAATGTTGATGGATGGATATATTGGAAAAGAAAATATTTCTGGTTATTTTGATACAGAAGATGTTGGTTATATTGATGAAGATGGATTTTTATATATACTTGATCGACGAAAAAATATAATTATATCTGGCGGAGAAAATATTTATCCAAAAGAAATTGAAAATATTTTATATAAGCATCCTAAAATAAATGAATGTGCAGTTGTTGGCAAGAAAGATGAAATATGGGGACAGGTTCCTGTATTGTATGTGGTTTCTTCATTAGATAAAGATGCAATACT
>NZ_DATIRC010000343.1:0-2329 GCF_035470145.1 Romboutsia sp. | reverse complement strand
AAAAGATTAATATTAAACTATACAAAACATAAACAAAGAACATATGTATGATACAAGGGGGATGGAAAATATGGGCTATAGATTTTATAAAACTAATAAAAATGTTATGCAGTTTGATTGTAAAAATGAGATACATAAGATTGTTTTTAATCATTACATAATGAGAAAAGTAAATCTTCATAGGATGAAGGGTGATTTACCAGATGGTCAGTTTAAGATTACTGCTAGAGGTGCTGCTAAGGATTTGAATTTATCAAAGACTACTATTAGTAGGCTTATTAATGAGTTTGAAAGTATTGGTATTGTTGATGTTATTAAAAAGTCTAGTGTAGGTAAAACTTGTTCTATTTATGAATATGTAACGGAAAGGGGAAGTAAAGCTATGCCTAAATCTGAGCCATTAGTTGAGACTGTTTGTGATACTGTAGATGGGTCATTTAAAGTAAGTGATTTTAAGGATTTAAGTAATTTTGATGTTCCAAAGGGTAAGACGGGTAGTGAGACTAAGCTTGAGACATTTAATATAAAGAATATAAATAAAGAATTAAATAAAGACAATATATATACTCGTGTGATTAGTTATTTGAATGAAAAGTCTAAAAAGAATTTTAAAAGCACTACTAAAAAAACTAGAGCGTGTATAAGTGCTAGGCTTAATGAGGGATTTGTTGAGGATAATTTTTATAGGGTGATTGATATTAAGTGTTCTCAGTGGATGGATGGTGATATGGAGAAGTTTTTAAGACCTGAGACTTTGTTTAGTAGTAAGTTTGAGGGGTACTTAAATGAAGAAAGGGTGGCTGAGGCTGAGGATTTAGAGGCTATTGAGCCTTATAATATTGATTTTAATTTTTAGTTTATTGTATATATGAGGGGAATTTTTTTATGAAAAATTTAAGTGTTATGGATGTGGAGCAATCTATTCTTGGAAGTATTATTATTGAGCCGACTTTAGTTTATAAGCTTGATGAGTTAAAGGAAAATATGTTTACTTCTGGGGATAACAAGAGAATTTTTAATATTATGATGGATTTGTATAAAAATAAGATGGCTGTTGATATTGCGTCTGTTTTAAGTAAGGTAGGGGATGAAGGGCGTAGTGTGTATGCTAGGTACTTGAGTGAGATTAGTGCTGTTAGTATAACTTATGCTATTGATAGTCATATTGAAATTTTAAAAGATAATCATAGTAGAAATGTTTTAAGAAAGCTTGCTATAGATTTTTCTTGTAGTTTGACTGATGGGCAAGATATTTCTACATCTCTTAATATTTTTGAAAATGCTATTAGTAAGCTTTTAAAAGAGGATGTTGAAGAAAGTGATGATATTATTTCTATTGCTCATGAAACTTTAAATTATTTGGAAAATGATAATGAGATTGGGTTTAAGTTTGGTGTGCAGTTGTTAGATGATATTATTGGTGGTTTGTATAAGGGTGAGCTTACTACTATTGCTGCTAGAAGTGGTGTTGGTAAGACTGCTTTGGCTCTTCAGATTATGTTAAATTGTGCAGCTCAAGGTAGAAAGGTTTTGTTTATTAGTAGAGAGATGAGTAATGTTCAAGTTTTTATGAGAAATATTACTAAAAAGACTGGGGTTAGTAGTAATAAGATGAAGTATAAAGATCTTGATGAAGGTGATTGGAAGCCTATTATAGATTATATAAATGAGGCTACTAAGAAAAAATTGATTTATATTAATGATAAGATTAGTACTGTTGGTGGTATTAAAAAAAGGGTTAGGCAGATTAAGCCTGATTTGGTGATTGTGGATTATGTTCAGTTGTTAAGTATTGAGGAAAAGTTACATAGTAGGGAAAGGGAAGTTGCTAGTTTATCTAGGGAGCTTAAAAATATTACGCTAGATTTTGAGATTCCTGTTATTCAGCTTAGTCAGTTAAATGATGAGATGAAGGATTTGAGACCTTGGGGTGAGCGTCCTATGAGGGATAGTAAGGCGATTTTCCATGATAGTAATAATGTTGTTTATATTCATGAGCCTGTAGGTACTGATTTTGAAAAGGCTGTTGATAGTGCTAAGCTTGATAAGTTTAGGGTTTTACAGATGAAAAATGAGGGTGTTAAGTTAATTGATTTAATTGTTGCTAAGTGTAGAGATGGTGAGACTAAGTATAGGCATTATTGGTATAATGGTCCAAGGCTTCATTTTGAAGAGATTGTATATTAGGGGGGAAGGTTATGGAGTGTGATTTTAGGTTAGAGGATGTTGATGATGACTTGGTGGCTGTGGCAGATTTTATGGGGGTTGATTTGTTTGTTGAGTTTTGTGAAAGATTTGGTGGGGAGAGTTTGTACTTTCCATGTAAGAA
>NZ_DATIRC010000342.1:0-26891 GCF_035470145.1 Romboutsia sp. | reverse complement strand
AAAACATAAAGATTATGTGGTTATAATAGCAAAGAGGATACACCTGTTCCCATTCCGAACACAGAAGTTAAGCTCTTTAGCGCTGATGGTACTTGGTGGGTAACTGCCTGGGAGAGTAAGACGTAGCCACGTAATCTTTTTTATTTCAAAAAACAAGGTCTTCATTTGAAGGCCTTATTATAGTTTCCAGGCAAATTGAATTTTAAAATTTGGAAAAACTATATATAAGAATTTATAAGTAGAATGATAAAGTTTGTAGTAGGTATTACTCAAGTATATTTATTTTTTACACTACGTCAAATAATAAGTGATAATTCTTAGAAATTAAAAGGAAGCCGTTGATAAAAATTTATAAAATCAACGGCTTTTAATTATATATAAGTTTTTATTATAATAAATAATGTAAATTTATACATATAAAATAAGATATACTATTATTACGAACTTATATAATTAAAATAATGATGATAAATAAAAAATAAAAGATTATACAATTTAAAAGTAGTGTAGTTATAATAAAAGATATTACAATACTAATAAGCATAGGGAGGGTAAAGTGAAAAATTCAATTATAAATCAGTTAAAAGGAATTGTAGATACGAATTTAATATCATTTCATATGCCAGGTCATAAGTTAGGCAAGGTTTATGATAAACTAGGGTATTCAGATATAGTAAAAAATATATATAAAATGGATACAACAGAAATATCAGGTACAGATAATCTACACTCACCAGAAGGAATAATTAAAAAATCTCAAGAGCGTGCTTCTAGGGTGTTTAAAAGTGAGTATACATATTATTTGATTAATGGAAGTACATGTGGCATACAAGGCGCTATAATGGCTTTATGTTCACCTAAAGATAAACTTATTGTTAACAGAGACTGTCATCAGTCAGTTATAAATTCTTGTATTTTAGGAGATATAGAACCTGTATATATATTACCCAAGATAAATAACGAAATAAATATATTAGAAGGTGTAGAAGTACAAGAGGTATTAGATACAATAGATAATAATTTAGATGCGAAAGCTGTTTTAGTAACATATCCAACTTATTATGGAAAGACATATGACTTAAAAAAGATATGTGAATATGCTCACGAAAAAAATATGATAGTTATAGTAGATGAAGCTCATGGATCTCACCTAGGATTAAGTGATAAACTACCTAAAACAGCACTAGATCAAGACGCTGATATAGTAATACAAAGTACTCATAAAACATTGCCTTCATTTACTCAATCGTCTATGATACATATACAAGGAAATAGAGTGGACAAAGATAAGCTAGAAACAATGTTAAGAATTATTGAATCTTCAAGTCCTTCATATGTACTTATGTCCTCTTTAGAGTTAGCAGTGGACATATATGAAACAAAAGGAAAAGAATTAATGGAAGATCTTTTATTAAATATAGATAGATTTAAGGAAGATATAAAAAATAATGAATCTATAGATATATATAATGATAATGATAAAACTAAAGTATTTATTTCATCAAAAGGATTAGGGTTAACAGGATATGAATTAGAAACAACACTAAGGGAAACATACAATATACAGGTAGAATTAGCTAATTATTATGGTGTCTTATTAATATGCACTATAGGAAATAATTCAGATGACTTTAATATGATGAAGGATGCATTAAATAATATTAGTAAGAAATCTTATAAGGAAAAATTCATAGAACATATAGAATATCCGATGACCATACCAGTAAAAGTATTAAGTCCTAGAGAAGCATTTTATAAACCTAAAAAAAGTGTTAAAATATATGAAAGCATAGGAAAAATTTGTGGAGAATATATAATACCTTATCCACCAGGAATAAGTTTATTATCTCCAGGAGAAGTAATAACAAAAGAAGTGATAGATTACATATTATTATGCAATAAAAAAGGAATGAATGTAAGTGGTATAAAAGACTCAAACTTAGAATTCATAGAGATTATAGTCGATTAGATAATATATATGGAGGTGAAATCTGATTAAATATTTTAAAAAATATTATTTTTAATCAGGATATAAATATGAACGGAAAGTTAATAATCATAGAAAGTGGATCAGACGCAAGCGGAAAGGCCACTCAAACTAAGAAGCTATATGAAAGGCTTTTAAAAGATGGATATAATGTAAAAAAAGTTGAATACCCAAACTATGCTTCAGAATCTTCAGCATTAGTAAAAATGTATTTAAGAGGAGATTTTGGAGACAAGCCTTCAGATGTAGACCCATATATAGCATCTACATTTTTTGCTGCTGATAGATATGCATCATTTAAGACACAATGGGAGGAATTTTACAGTAATGGTGGAATAATACTTGCTGATAGATATACAACGTCTAATATGGTACATCAAGCGTCTAAAATGGATAAAGAAGATAGAGATAAGTACTTAGATTGGTTATTTGATTATGAATTCAATATGTATAAGATACCAAAACCAGATTGTGTTATATTCTTAGATGTTCCGGTAGAGTTTAGCAAAAAGCTTATGGAAAATAGAAAAAATAAAATTACAGGAGAATCAAAAAAAGACATTCATGAAAGTGATATAAAATATTTAGAAAAATCGTATAATAATTCTTTAGATATAGTAGATAAATACAATTGGAACAAAATAAAATGCGTAGAAAATGATAATCTAAGAAGTATAGAAAGTATACATGAAGAGATTTATAAATTAGTTACAGACACAATGAATTCTGTGGAGAGGTAAATATGTATTTTGAAAATATAATAGGTCAAGAATTTGCTAAAAAATATTTAACAAATTCAATGAGAAATAATAAAATTAATCATGCATATATGTTTGAAGGTATAGAGGGGATAGGGAAAAAGAAATTTGCAGAGGAATTATCAAAAATATTGCTCAATAGCCAAAGTGTAGATAGTAGCCCTGACTATATAAATATATATGTTGATGGAAATAGCATAAAAATATCACAAATAAGAAAATTACAAACAGATATAATAATAAAACCACACAATAATTATAAAATATACATAATAAATGATGCAGAGAAAATGACAATAGAAGCTCAAAATGCACTATTAAAGACATTAGAAGAGCCACCTGAATATGCTATAATGATTTTAATTACAAGTAATAAGGAAGCATTACTAGATACTATAAAATCTAGATGCGAAATAATTAAATTTTTACCAATATCTTTATTAGAGTTGAAAAATTATTTAACAAAAACAGGTATGGATGAGCAAAGAGCTCAATTATTAGCAACTTTTTCAAGAGGAAGCATAAAAAAGGCACTAGAGCTATCAGAATCTGCTGAATTTGCAATTATGAGGGAAGATATACAGTCATACATACAAACGATACTCGATAAAAATATAATAGATATATTAGAAATAGCAACTAACATGGATAAATATAAAAAAGAAGTTGTTAACATATTAGATATGATGGTTAATTATTTTAGAGATATGATGCTTTTAAAGGAAAAGGTTGAGACAAGCATGATAATAAATTCAGATAAGATAACATTTATACAAAATATGAGCAAAAAAATTACCTATTCTCAAGTATCTAAAATTATTGATATAATAGAAGAGACAAAGAAAAAGATAAGAAGCAATTGTAACTTTAATATCAGTATACAAGTTATGGCTTTAAATATATATGAGGTGATTAAATGATAAAGATAGTGGGTGTTAGATTTAAGAGCGCAGGGAAAATATATTACTTCGATCCAGTTGACTTAAGGATAGAAAAAAATGCAGACGTAGTAGTTGAAACTGCAAGGGGACTAGAATATGGAACAGTAGTAGTAGGTCCAAAAGAAATAGAAGAAAGTGAGTTAGTTTCACCATTAAAACCAATTATAAGAATAGCAACACCTGAAGATACTAATGTATACCTTGAAAATAAAGAAAAAGCAAAAGAAACTTTTGAGTTATGCAAACAAAAAATAAAAGACCATAATCTAACTATGTTTTTAATAGATTGTGAATACACATTTGATAGAAATAAGTTAATATTCTATTTCACAGCAGAAGGTAGAATAGATTTTAGAGAACTTGTAAAAGATTTAGCATCAATATTTAAAACTAGAATAGAGTTAAGACAAATAGGAGTAAGGGATGAAGCTAAATCAATAGGTGGATTAGGACCATGTGGAAGAAGTCTTTGTTGTTCTTCATGGCTTGGAGATTTTCAACCTGTTTCAATAAAAATGGCGAAAGACCAAAGTTTATCACTTAACCCTACAAAGATATCAGGTATATGTGGAAGGTTATTCTGTTGTCTAAAATATGAGCATGATGTATATGCTGAAGCTATAGATGCAATGCCGGTGGTAGGTGCATTAGTAAAAGTTGAAGAAGGAAAAGGAAAAGTTACAGAAATAAATCCGTTACTAGAGCAAGTCAAGATAGAATTTAATGATAAAACTATAAAGATATATCACAGAGAAGAAGTTAAAATATTACAAGAACCTAAAAAATGTGGTGGAGGTTGTGGAAATCTTAGAGATGAAGGATTAGATGAAGCAACGTTAAGAGAATTAAAAAAATTAGAAGACTAATTATAGTCAAAATAAGAAAATTAAGGGGGTAGGATTTTTCCTACCTTTTTATGATAAAATAAAATTTAATTAATTATAGAAAATAAGTATAATACAACATAGACCTATTTTAAGAATAAAATGTATGCAAATAGAGTATAAAATAGGATATTAAAGAAGACTATTTAAGTAATAGGACATGAAAGGAGATATACATGGATATACAATTAAAAGAAACAGAAAGAATAGATGACTTACAATTAAAAGGTCTAAAATTGATACAAGATACTAATGGATTTTGTTTTGGAATAGATGCAGTATTATTAGCTAATTTTGCAAAAGTAAAAAGAGGGGCTAATGTAGCAGACCTAGGAACTGGAACAGGAATAATACCAATACTTATAGCAGGTAAAAGTGAAGCTAAAAAAATAGTAGGGGTAGAGATACAAGAAGAAGTATATGAAATGGCTACTCGTTCTGTAAAATTAAATAATTTAGAAGACAGGGTACAAATAGTAAATGCAGATATAAAAACAATAGATCAAGAATTAGAAGTACATGGATACCATGTAGTGACTTCAAATCCTCCATATATGCACATGGATGGAATAAAAAATCCTAATGATAAGAAAGCTATATCGAGACATGAGGTAAAATGTAACCTAGAGGATGTCATAAAAGCAGCTTCAAGATTAACAATGCCTAAAGGTAAATTTTTCATGATACATAGACCTACTAGATTAGTAGATATAATAACATTAGGAAGAAAGTATAGATTAGAGCCTAAGCAATTACAATTTATACATCCAAGAGCAAATAAAGCGCCAAACTTGGTCCTTGTAGAGTTTGTAAAAGATGGAAGACCAGAGCTTAAGATATTAGATCCATTATATGTATATGGAGAAGATGGAAATTATACAGAAGAATTAAGAGCAGTATATGCAAATGAAGATATAGGAGAAAACTAAATGAGTGGAAAATTATATATATGTCCAACACCGATAGGTAATTTAGAAGATATGACTTATAGAACAGTAAGGATATTAAATGAAGTAGATGTAATCGCAGCTGAAGACACTAGACATAGCATAAAACTTTTAAATCATTTTGAAATATCAAAGCCATTAACTAGTTACCATGAGCATAATAAAGGTTCAAAAGGCGGATATTTAATAGATAAATTATTAGATGGAGAAAATATTGCTTTAATAAGCGATGCAGGCATGCCAGGAATATCTGATCCAGGAGAAGATGTGATAAAGCAAGCTATTGAGAATAATATAGAAATAGAAGTCTTGCCAGGAGCAACAGCATCTGTAACAGCTTTGGTTGGTTCAGGGTTAGAAACAAGTAAATTTGTGTTTGAAGGATTTTTAGATAGAGATAAAAAAGTTAGAAGAAATCAATTAGAAGAAGTAAAAGAAGAAAGAAGAACTATAATATTTTATGAATCACCACATAGATTAAAAGAAACTCTAAAAGATATGCTAAAAATCTTAGGTAATAGAAAAATAGCTGTAAATAGAGAACTTACAAAAAAATATCAAGAAGTAATAAGGCAAGACATAGAAACAGTTATAAACATATTTAATGAAAAAGATGTTAAGGGTGAATTTGTTTTAATAGTAGAAGGATTTACAGGAGAAAAAACTATTCAAAATAGTTATGATGACCTTAATGAAAGAGAATATGTATTAGCTTTAATAGAAAATGGTATGGATAAAAAAGATGCAATTAAAGCAGTATGTAAAGATAGAAAGCTTAAAAAAGATGTAGTATATAAGCAAGTACTAGATTTATAAAACATAAAACTCGAGGTGGTGTAGATGAAGCTACAAAATATATTAATAAATAGTTTATGCTGTGAAGATACTTATAATAAAATTCGCCAATTAGATGAGGATAAAATATTAGAAGAAATTATACCTGAAGTAAAAGACATGAAACTAGTTGGGGAGTGTAAATATCATGTAGTTAATGCATATGAACACTCATTAAAGGCACTGAAAGAACTTGAAACTATAATAAAAGAAAAAGGATTTTTTCCAACTCATATAAGAAAGCAAATACAAGATTACTTAAGTAGTGATCTATGCAGTAATTTAAATAGATTTCAGTTATTAAAATTAGGAGTATTTTTACATGATATAGGAAAGCCAGATAGCAAAACTATAGATATGGCAGGAAGAACACACTTTAAAGAACATGAAATAGTAGGAGCAGAGATAGCTTTTAATTTGGGTAAAAATTTAAGTTTAAAAACGGATACAATTGATTTACTTACTAAATATGTAAGATATCATATGATACTTTTAGTACTTTATAAAACAAACAACATGAGTCAAGAAAAGTTATTTGAGATATTTGATATAATAGGAGAAGATACTATAGGAATTTTATTATTAGGATACTGTGATATAGTTGCTACTAGAAAATTATTACACCCAAATGAAGATACAGGTGTTATAAAAACATATATGGAATATGTTTTAACAAATTATATATACAGATATAAATAGGGGTTTTACCTAATATAAAAATTTAAATATGAAAACAAAAGACTATAGATTATTTATCAAATATAAACAATCTATAGTCTTTTATATAGTATAAAAAAATCATATGCAAACTTTATAGTATAGATTTTGCCTGTATCGGTGTTGATAATATAACAGAGGTTTTAGTTGAACCTATTTTCTTTATAGAATCGATAACGTTTTCAAGTTCATACATATCTTTAACTATAACCTTTAGTACAGAGCAATCGTCACCTGTTATGTGATGACATTCTACTATTTTTGGATTTTGACGAGCTTCTTTAATAAAATCGTCATACTTATTACTAGGTAGAGATATATGTATAAAAGCCTTAATAACTCTTCCTAAAGCATCAGGATTTACTATAGCTTTGTAACCTTCTATTACACCTGCTTCTTCTAATCTTTTAACTCTTTCAGAAACAGCTGGAGAAGTTAATCCAACTATTTTACCTAAGTCTTTCATAGAAATTCTACCATCTTTTTGTAAAATGTCTATAATTTTGTGATCTGTAATATCCATGTTTTAATCCCCCTTAATTAAGATAATGTATTATAAGAATTTTTTAGAATCTATCATTTTAGTTTTTAAATTCCAAAGATTTCGAGATAAGTCAACTTTATAAGTTTGAGGATTTGAAAGTCTTCTATACTCATCCCATAAAGTGTTTAACTCACTACTTACATAATCTCGTATTTCCATAACTGATTTATGCTCATATTTACATTCTCCATTTATAAATAAAGGCTTGTGAAGTTCTTTTATTGTGTAATTTTCAAAAGTTTTGGCCTTCCAAGTATAAGTAGGATGGAATATCGTTAAAGGTTTAGATGCATCTATAACCTCATCATGTAACATAATTAAATCTGCTTCAGCTTTATTATTTTTGTTGTATATTCTAACAACCTTTTTATATCCTGGATTATTTATCTTCTCAGGATCTTCAGATAGCTTTATTTTAGGCTCTATTTCACCACCTTTAAAAGATGCAGTTAATTTATAAACTCCACCAAGAGATGGGGAATCTGAAGAAGTTATTAATTTTGTACCAACGCCCCAAGAATTTATAGCAGCACCCTCAGCTTTTAGTGCAGTTATGGTATATTCATCAAGGTCGTTAGAAGCTGTAATACTAATATCTGAGAATCCTTCTTTATCTAAAACTTTTTTACATTCTTTAGATAAATATTGCAAATCACCAGAATCTAATCTTATGCCTAATGGTTTATATCCTTTTTCTTTTAAATCGTTAAAAACCTTTACTGAATTAGGAAGACCACTATTTAATACATTATAAGTATCAACAAGTAGTAAGCACTTATCTGGATATATATCAGCATATGCCTGGAATGCTTCTAATTCAGTATCAAATTTTTGAACCCAACTATGAGCTTGAGTACCTACTACAGGTATATCAAATAGCTTACCAGCTAAAACATTTGCGGTAGCTGAGCATCCTCCAATTATAGCAGCTCTTGCACCATATGTACCAGCATCAGGACCTTGAGCACGACGTAAGCCAAACTCTAGCACAGGGTCTCCTTGAGCAGCAAAACATACTCTAGAGGCTTTCGTAGCTATAAGTGATTGGAAATTAACAATTGTTAGTAAAGCGGTTTCAATAAGTTGAGCTTGATATAATGGAGCTTTTACAGTAAGTATAGGCTCATTAGGGAACATAATAGTTCCTTCCTCAACAGAATATATATCCCCAGTAAACTTAAAATCTTTAAGAAACGTTAAAAAATTATCCGAGAATAAGTTTAAACTTTTTAGGTATTTTAAATCTTCGTCCGAAAAATGAATGTTATTTATATATTCAACAAACTGCTCAATACCACATACTATGGTATATCCACTATTGCAGGCATTTTTCCTAAAAAACATATCAAATACAACTATATCCTCATGAATATTTTTTTCAAAATATCCATTTAACATTGTAAGTTGATATAAATCGGTAAGAAGTGTTAAATTTCTCATTATATTTCTCCTTAAATATTAAAAATTATAAAAAACCCCACATATATACTAAAACATAATATAGTACAACTTTCAAGTATAAAGTATAACCTACTTATCATAAAATTATTTATAGGGAGGGGATTGTTATGGGGAAAATATGGTTTTGGATGATGTCAATTGGTATAGTTGGTAGTATACTATCAAACAATCTTACACAATTGAATGAGGTTATATTGAGTGAAGCATCAAGAGGTATTGAGTTTGCAATTAGTTTAGCAGGTATAATGACTCTTTGGATGGGGATTATGAATATAGCAAAAGACTCTGGTTTAATACAAAAAATAGGAGATTTATTATCACCGATTCTTAAACGGTTATTTCCATCAGTCCCAAAGGGACACAAAGCAATGTCATATATAGTAATGAATATGGTTTTAAATATGTTAGGAGCTGGTAATGGGGCTACAGCTTTTGGCTTAAAGGCAATGAATGAGCTACAGACTTTGAATTATAAAAAAGATACAGCCACTAATGATATGATTATGTTTTTAGTTATAAATATATCTTCTATCCAGATAATACCTTTTACTATGATTAAATTAAGGTTAGATGGTGGTTCATATAATCCTAGTGAGATAATCATATCTACTTTATTTGCAACATGCGTATCTACAATAGTTGCAATAATAAGCTGTAAGTTATTGCAAAAAAGGAGGTATAAATAATGTTAAATACATTTTCTAACTTAACAATACCCCTTATAATTTTAGGTATTGTAATACATGGTAAAATTAAAGGTGTAGATATATATGATAGTTTTGTTAAAGGGGCAATAGATGGATTAAAGACAACTTGGTCTATATTACCGTACATAATAGGTATTTTTCTTGCTATTGGTATATTTAAAACAGGCAAAGGGATTGATGTTTTAGAATTTATTTTTAAACCTTTAGCTGACTTATTTAGTATTCCTAAAGAGCTTATAGGTCTTATAATAATAAAACCTTTGTCAGGTAGTGGAGCTCTTGGAATGTATAGTGAACTTGCAAATAGAGTTGGTATGGGAACTTTAATAGAGCAGATGGGTGCAACTATTGTGGGAGCATCTGAAACTATTTTCTATACTATGGCTATTTATTTTGGAAGTCTAAAAATTAAAAACACAAGACATACTTTGATTTGTTCTATGTTATGTCATATAACAGGTGTTTTAGCATCTGTATTTATATGTTATGTATTATTTACATAGTTAAAAAAAACCAAATAAAAAACATTTTAAATATATTGACACTTTAAAATAAACTAGCTATAATACATATTATAATAAAATTCAAAAAAATAAATTCTATGAAAAAGAGAGTAGCATTAATCAGATTTTCAGCGAGCTAGGGTTTGGTGTGAGCCTAGTAAGGATGTTTATTGTGAAGAGAGCTTTGGAGAATATTGCTTGAAGTAATAGTATGGCGATAGGTATGCCCGCCTTAAGGGATAGAGTGGATAAGTTTACTTATCAATAAGAGTGGTAACGCGGATATAATTCGTCTCTTGGTTTTTATAACCAAGAGACTTTTTTAATATAATGAATTATATTTAGTGATATTAGTCTATTTGAAAACTTATCAATAAGAGTGGTACCACGGATAATTTCGTCTCTTAGCATTTTGCTAGGAGACTTTTTTGTTACAAAAAAACAGATATACAAAAGAAAATTGGGCAAAATAACAAGAAAATAGTAAACATTAATTATCAATTACAAATTATTACCAAATAGGAGGAATTATCATGAAAGGTTTAAAAAAATCAATATTATGTGTTTTAGTAGGAGCTTTAACTTTAGGAACAGTAGGATGTACTTCTCAAAAGAAAGAAGTTAGTGAATTACAAGGAATAAAAAATAAAGGTGTTTTAACTATAGGAACTAGTGCAGATTATCCACCATATGAATTTCACAAGAAGATAAATGGGAAAGATACAATTGTAGGATTTGATATGATGATAGCTGAAGAAATAGCGAAAGACTTAGGTGTAAAATTAGAGATAAAAGATATGAAGTTTGATGGATTATTAGGTGCATTAAAGTCAAAAAATATAGATATGGTAATTGCGGGTATGACTCCTACAGAAGAGAGAAAGAAAGCAGTTGATTTTTCTGACACTTATTATAATGGAGGAAACGTAATTTTAGTAAAGAAAGAAAATTTAAATAAATACAAAACTATACAAGATTTAAAAGATGCTAAAATTGGAGTTCAAAAAGCAAGTCTTCAAGAGGGTATAGTAAAAGATGTTATACAAGCAACAAATACAAAATCTTTAAGTAAAATAGCAGATGTAGTTTTAGAACTTGAAAATGGTAATGTAGATGCAGTAGTTATAAGTAAAGAAACTACAAAAGGATATCTAAAACAATATCAAGATATAGACTATGCGAATGTAGACTTAGGTGAGAGTACAGCTGAAGGATCTGCAATTGCAGTAAGTAAATCAGAAGATAAAGCATTATTAGATGAAGTTAATAAAGTATTAACTAAGTTAAGTAAAGAAGGCAAGATAGAAGATTTCGTAGAGAAAGCTACTGAATTAGCTCAATAAAGTATAAGGAGAGAGAGTATGGATTTTACATTTTTAAAAGAGTATTCACAATTTTTCATAGATGGAACCAAGATAACTATAATTATATCTTTGTTCACTTTAATACTAGGGTTTATAATAGGTACAATAGTATGCCTAGGGAAAATATCTAGAAATAAACTGTTAAGTATATTATCTAGTGCATATATAGAATTTTTAAGAGGAACACCATTGTTAGTTCAAATATATATAATTTATTTCGGATTTCCTACAATAGGAATTGAATTCCCAGATATAGCATTTATATCATCTGAATATATAGCAGCAATATTTGCTTTATCTATAAACTCAAGTGCATATATAGCAGAAATACTAAGATCAGGAATACAGTCTATAGATAAAGGACAAATGGAAGCTAGTCGTTCTTTAGGATTAGACTACTCAATGAGTATGAGAATGATAATAATACCACAAGCTTTAAAAAATGTACTACCAGCATTAGCAAATGAATTTATAGTTTTAGTAAAAGAATCATCAATAGTATCTATAATAGGAATACAAGATTTAATGTATAGCTCAGATATAGTTAGAGGAAATACCTATCTAGCATTTGAACCGTTAATAGTAGCAGCTATGATTTACTTTGTACTTACATTTAGTTTATCGAAGTTAGTTAGTTCATTTGAAAATAAGCTACAAACTAGAAGTGCAGGAAAATCAACTAAAGTAAAAAATAAATTAAAAGTTGATAAGGCTGCATAAAGGGGGATTAGGGTTATGATACAGATAAAAAATATAAAAAAGAAATATGGAAAATTAGAAGTATTAAAAGATATAAATTTAGATATTAAAAAGGGTGAAATAGTAGCTATACTAGGACCAAGTGGATCAGGGAAAAGTACATTATTAAGATGTATAAACTTATTAGAACAACCAAATGATGGAGAAATATTATTTAAAGGAAATAACATATTAGACAAGCAATGTGACATAAATAAAATCAGACAAAATATAGGAATGGTTTTTCAAAATTTCAACTTATTTCCTAATATGACAGTACTAGAAAATATTATTATGGCACCTATAAAAGTAAAAAATATTGCAAAAGAAGAAGCAATAAAAGATGCTATGGAACTTTTAAACAGAGTAGGGTTAGCTGAGAAAAAAGATGAATATCCAAATCAATTATCAGGTGGACAAAAACAAAGAATAGCAATAGCAAGAGCTTTAGCTATGAAGCAAGATGTTATGCTATTTGATGAACCTACATCAGCACTAGACCCTGAGATGGTAAAAGAAGTTTTAGAAGTTATGAAGGAACTAGCTGATGAAGGTATGACAATGGCTGTTGTAACACATGAAATAGGATTTGCAAGAGAAGTTGCAAGTAAAGTTGTATTTATGGATGAAGGATATATATTAGAAGAAGGAAATCCTAAAGAGATATTTAATAATCCAAAGCATATAAGAACAAAACAATTCTTAGACAAAGTTATATAAAAAATCGCTTCGCTTGAGCGACATGTCGGCGAATCACTTCATGTCGCCAACGATATATCTTCGCTCTCGCTTTGAGCAACGTGTTGGCGAAGTACTTTAGATACATCCGTTGCTAAAAGAAATTGATTAAGGAAAATATAGATTGACATCATGTATTAAATTTAATAAAATTAACCTTAATACATGATAAATAGAATTTACAAAAAATAATGAATATAATATATTATTTAAGTGAAAAATATATAACAAATAAGCTAAGAAGAGAAGAGTAAATAAGGATTTTTTCTACAGAGAGCTAGAATAGGTGAAAGCTAGCGTTAAAAAATTATTGAACATGGTCTCGGAGCTTTTTTATCCGAATAATAGATTATCTATTTTTAAGATAAAACGATTAGACTCGTTAACGTCTGCTAAGATATCTAAATACTAAGGTATTAACTTAGTAAGTATTAGATAAATTAGGGTGGTACCGCGTATATAATCTCGCCCCTATGTATATCATAGGTGGCGAGTTTTTTATTATAGAAAATTAAAATCAGAGGAGGTAATAAATATGACTAAACCAAGTTTTTACGTTACAACTCCTATATACTACCCAAGTGGTAACTTACATATAGGACATACTTATACAACAGTTGCAGCAGATGCAATAGCAAGATTTAAGCGTTTCTGTGGATATGATGTAAAGTTTTTAACAGGAACAGATGAACACGGAGAAAAAATACAAAAGACTGCTAGAGAAAAAGGTATGACAGAAATAGAATACTTAGATGGAATGATAGCAGATATAAAGAAATTATGGAATACAATGGATATATCATATGACGATTTCATAAGAACTACTGAAGATAGACATAAAGTAATAATTCAAAAGATATTCACTAAGTTATATGAACAAGGCGATATATACAAAGGAGCTTACGAAGGAAGATACTGTACTCCATGTGAAAGTTTTTGGACAGAGTCTCAATTATTAGAAGGAAATAAGTGCCCAGATTGTGGAAGAGATACTTACTTAGCTAAAGAAGAAGCTTACTTCTTCAAATTATCTAAGTACGAAGATAGATTAAGAGAATTATTCGCTGACCCTAATTTCTGTTTCCCAGTATCAAGAAAGAATGAAATGGTTGCAAACTTCTTAGACAAAGGATTAGAAGATTTATGTGTAACTAGAACTACTTTTGACTGGGGTATCAAAGTACCATTTGACGAAAAGCATGTAATATATGTATGGGTAGATGCGTTATGCAACTATATAACAGCTCTTGGATATATGAGTGAAAATGATAGTGACTACAAGAAGTTCTGGCCAGCTAATGTTCATATAGTAGGTAAAGAAATAATGAGATTCCATACTATAATATGGCCAGCAATATTAATGGCTTTAGGAGAAGAAGTTCCTACACAAGTATATGGTCATGGATGGATATTATTTGATAACGATAAAATGAGTAAATCAAAAGGAAATATAGTATACCCTGAACAAATGATAGAAAGATACGGAGTAGATTCATTAAAATACTTCTTATTAAGAGAATTTGCATTTGGACAAGATGGTAACTATACTCATAGAAACTTTATAACAAGACTTAACTCAGATTTAGCAAATGACTTAGGAAACTTAGTAAGTAGAACTGTAGCAATGGTAGAAAAGTACAATGGTGGCATAATACCAATGGCTAAAGCAAATACTGAATTTGATGCAGATTTAAAAGCAGTTGCTAAATTATCAGTAGAAAACTTTGAGAATGAAATGAATAAACTTCAATTTAATGAAGCATTAGAAAGTGCTTGGAAGCTAATAAGAAGAACAAATAAATATATAGATGAGACTATGCCTTGGGCTTTAGCTAAAGATGAAGCACAAAAAGATACTTTAGATACAGTTCTATATAACTTATGTGAATCTATAAGAACAGTAGCTACACTTATAAACCCAATAATGAATGATACTGCTAAGAAAATATACTGTCAATTAGGTATAACAGACGAAAACTTAACAACTTGGGAAAGTGTTAAGACATTTGGTCTTATAGGCGAAAACACAAAAGTTCATAAAGGGGAAGCTCTATTCCCAAGATTAGATGTTGAAAAAGAAGTAGAAGAATTAAACGAATTGTTCTCAGAAAAAAAAGATGAAGTAGTAGAAGAACTAATAGAACATAAAGAAAATATAACAATAGATGAATTAGACAAAGTAGAGCTAAGAGTAGGAAAAGTTCTAAGCTGTGAAAAGCATCCAAAAGCAGATAGACTATTAGTATCTCAAATAAAAATTGGACCAGAAACAAGACAAATAGTATCTGGAATAGCTAAGTGGTATAAACCAGAAGAAATGGTAGGAAAAGAAGTTATAGTAGTATGTAACTTAAAGCCAGTTAAATTAAGAGGTGTAGAATCTCAAGGTATGATATTAGCAGCTGGAAATGATGGAGATAATTTAGTAGTACCGCTAGCAACAGGTGCTAAGGATGGATGCGAAGTTCGTTAATCAGTTAGGAGAATAAAAAATGTTATTTGACTCACATGCACATTTAAACGATGCAAGATTTGATGAAGATAGAGAAGAACTAATAAAATCTTTAAAAGAAAAACAAGTAGATTTAGTTGTAAATCCAGGTGCAGATATAGAAAGTTCTATAACAAGTATTGAACTTGCTAAAAAATATGACTTTATATATGCAGCAGTTGGAGTACATCCCCACGATGTAGGAGAACTAGATGATAATGCAATAGATATTCTAAGAAAATTAGCTACTGAAAATGAAAAAGTAGTTGCAATAGGTGAAATAGGATTAGATTATTACTATGATAATTCGCCTAGAGAAATTCAAAGAGAATGGTTTAAAAAGCAAATAGAGTTAGCTAATGAACTTAAATTACCAATAATAATACATGATAGGGATGCACATGGAGACACTTTTGAAATAATCAAAAATACTAAAGACCCTGAAATAGGATGTGTACTTCATTGTTATAGTGGTACTGTTGAGTTAGCTAAAGAATATGTAAAAATGGGATGTTATATTTCTATACCAGGAACAGTTACTTTCAAAAATAATAAAAAAACTAGAGAAGTAGTAAGAGAAATACCTTTAGAATACTTATTAATAGAAACTGATTCACCATACATGGCTCCAGAGCCACACAGAGGAAAAAGAAATGACCCATCACTAGTAGCATTTGTTGCTGATAAGATAGCTCAAGAAAAAGAAATATCTTATGAGAAGGTATGTGAAGCTACAAAAGAAAATGCAAAGAGATTTTTCAATATAAAATAATAAATATTATAATCATTAAAATCAAAGCTATGGTGCATAATTGTACTATAGCTTTATTTTTTCTTGATAAAATTATGTAAAAAACGTAAAATATAAAGATGTAAGTTAAGATACGAGATTAAAAATAGATAAAAAGGTGAATTAATAATGATAAAAGAAATTATAGTTGTAGAAGGAAGAGACGATGTTACCGCAGTAAAAAGAGCTCTTGATGCTGAGCTTATAACAACTGGTGGATTTGGATTTCCAAAAGGTGTTATGGAGCGTATAAAATCAGCTCAGAAAAGACGTGGAGTAATAATATTCACTGACCCAGATTTTGCAGGAGAAAAAATAAGAAAAAAAATAGCAGCTGAAGTACCAGGATGCAAACATGCATTTTTACCAAGAGAAGAAGCTAAAAAAGATGGAGATATAGGAATCGAGAATGCTACTCCAAAAAGTATAATAGCAGCTCTTGAAAAAGTAAGAACAGAAAGTACGGATAAAAGAGATGAATTTAAGCAAGTAGATCTGATAAGAAACGGACTTATAGGAAATGAAGATGCATCTATTAGAAGAGATGAACTTGGAAAAATACTTGGAATAGGATATGGAAATGCTAAGCAATTTCTAAATAGACTAAATAATTACGGAGTAAGTAGAGAAGAATTTAATGAAGCATTAAAAAAATTATAATAATAAATACGTGTGTATATGAAGATACACTAGATATTAAAAGGAGAAATATAAATGGATAGACTTTCATCACATAGAGCAACCAAAGATGTAGTTCAAAAACATGGATTCAAGTTTTCAAAGTCTTTAGGACAAAATTTCTTAATAGACGATAATGTTATAGATAGAATATTAGAAGGCGCAAGACTTTCAGAAGGAGATTATATAATAGAAGTAGGACCTGGTATAGGGACACTTACTCGAGAAATGGGAAAAGTAGCTGACAAAGTAGTTGCTATAGAAATAGATAAAACATTAATACCTATATTAAGAGAAACATTATCAGATCTTGAAAATGTAGAAGTAGTAAACCAAGATATATTAAAAGTAGATGTACAAGAATTAGTAAAAGAAAAATTAAATGGAGGCCCAGTTAAACTAGTAGCTAACCTTCCATATTACATAACTACACCAATAGTTATGAAATTCTTAGAAGAAGATATACCAGTAACAGATATAGTAGTTATGGTACAAAAAGAAGTTGCAGATAGAATGAACGCAGTACCAGGAACAAAAGATTATGGAGCTTTATCAATAGCAGTACAATACTACTGTGAAACAGAAATAGTTGCAAAAGCACCAAGACACATGTTCATACCGCAACCAAATGTAGACTCAACAGTTATAGGACTTCATGTAAGACCAGAAAGAAAATATCCAGTAGAAAGTGAAGAAATATTCTTCAAGACAGTTAAAGCAGCATTTGGACAAAGAAGAAAAACTTTACTTAATGCACTAAGTGGATTAGGATTTTTAAGTAAAGAGCAGATAAAAGAAGTTTTAGCAGAAGCTAATATAGATGAAAAGAGAAGAGGAGAAACTCTTACAATAGAAGAATTTGCTACTCTTTCAAATAAAGTAAATGCAAAAGTACCTTCAAAATAGAAGGTACTTTTTTTATAACATAAGTCATATACTATTTAGAGAAATTATGTTAAAAGGGGGTATTAGAGATGGCTTCTAAAAGAAAGTTTAAGAGAGATTATATAATTCTTGAAGCTAAGGACAATAATTTTAGATACAAAGAGCGCATTTTACCAAAAGCATTTGCTAAAGTAGAAATAAATGATGAAAAATCAGTAGTGTCACTATACGTAGAGAATCTTAAATGTGTAAAAGATGGATATAGAGTAGTTGCTATACAAAGTGATTATGAAACACTAGATTTAGGTAGAATTGTTTTAAGTGAACAAGGTAAGGGTGAATTTGTTTTAAATCTAGATAAAGAAGACATAGAAATAAAAGGGATAGCTTTGCTTTATGAAAAATGTGTTCCACTTATAGGTTTTAAGGGAAGTAAAATAGATAATTATGAGGAAATATTATTTACAGGTGACGAGTATGAAGAAGTAGAAGATGAAGAAGATTTTGAGGAGTATGAGGAAATAGAATATATAGAAGTAGAAGATGGAGAAGATTTTGAAGAGTATGAAGAAATAGAGTATATAGAGATAGAAGAAGATGATGATGAATATATAGAAGTAGAAGAGGAAGAAGAGGAAGAAGAGGAAGAAGAAGAGTACGAAGAATACGATAATGTTGAAAAAACGATAGATCGTAATTTATATCAGGAAAAATCACAACCAACAAAGTCTAAACAAGCACAAGGTAGAGCTAAAAATATAAATCAATTTAAACAACCAAGATATCAGCATATACCATATCAATCCTATGAAAAACTACAAAATAAAAATAAAACTCAAAATACTAAGTCAGCGGGAGCATTATTAATGCCAAGACAAATAAAGAAAGGACTAAAATATTTTGCTGAAGTTAAACCTTTCGTAAATAATGAGATAGAAGATAGTAGATGGTGGAAAATAGAAATAAATCCAACAACATTATGTGGATATACAATGCCTTATTTAGGATATGTAAATTCATTAAATTATACAATGTATAGTGATGCGGTAATGAACTCATATAAATATAGACATTATTTATTTGGAGTACAATATGATGAGTACAATAAGAGAAAGAACTATATATATGCAGTTCCAGGTCATAAAGATGAACAGCCAGATAAAGGTCATACAGGATTTACTACTTATCAACCATGTGATACTAGAAATGATAGTTTAGGATACTGGTTATGTCTTATAGATTCTAGAACAAGAAGAATATTAAAATAGAATAAATTGCCTTATCCTCTTGATAATATTATGATATTACTCTAAAATATATAAAGATACTATAATTTAGGAGGAAACATCATGATAAACAAGCAAAGACTTATAGATGAATTTTTAGAATTAGTACAAATAGACAGTCCATCTTCAAAAGAAGGCAAAGTAGCAGAAGTTCTAGTTAAGAAATTAGAAGAAATAGGCTGTGAAGTTTTAATAGATGATGCTGGAGTAAAAGCTGGTGGGGAAACTGGAAATGTAATAGCTACATTAAAAGGAAATAGATCAGGA
Organism: Romboutsia sp.; assembly: GCF_035470145.1. Classification (GTDB taxonomy): domain Bacteria; phylum Bacillota; class Clostridia; order Peptostreptococcales; family Peptostreptococcaceae; genus Romboutsia_D. The sequence continues at coordinate 7,371 of NZ_DATIRC010000342.1, read as the reverse complement.
AAGAAATTATTATTTAGTTCACATATGGATACAGTTAGCCCTGGTATAGGAATAAAACCTATAATAGATGAAGCTAATGGAATAATAAAAAGTGATGGAACTACAGTATTAGGTTCTGACGATAAAGCTGGGATAGCAGCTGTATTAGAAGCATTAAGAACTATCAAAGAAAACGATATACAACACACGGACATACAAGTAGTATTCTCTATATGGGAAGAAGGTGGCTTATATGGAGCTAAGTACTTAGATTATTCTAAATTAGATACTGACTATGCATTTGTACTAGATAGTGGTGGTTCTCCTGGAGAAATAATAATTCAAGCACCTGCTCAAGATGCTATAAAAGTTAAAATAACAGGGAAACCAGCTCATGCAGGACTTCAACCAGAAAATGGAATAAGTTCAATAATGGTAGCAGCAAGAGCTATAGAAAACATGAAATTATTAAGAGTAGACGAAGAAACTACTGCTAATATAGGTATAGTTAATGGTGGTATAGCAACAAATATAGTTATGCCAGAGTTAGAAGTAGTAGCTGAAGCTAGAAGTTTAAGTGAAGAAAAATTAGATGTTCAAACAAATCATATGGTAGAAACATTCAAAAAAGCTGCTGATGAGTTTGGTGCACAAATAGATATAGAAGTTGCTAGAGCATATGCACCTTTCAATGTAGAAAAGGATGATGAAATAGTTGCACTTGCTAAAAAAGCTTTCTCTAACATGAACATAGAAGGATACACTGCTTCTACAGGTGGAGGAAGTGACACTAACATATTAAATAAAAATGGAATAAAAGCAATAAACCTAGGAATAGGTATGAAAAATGCTCATACATTAGAAGAGTATATAGCAATAGAAGATTTAATAAACTCTTCAATAATGGTAACAGAAATAATAAAAGAAGCATAATATAAGTTAATATTATACAATGTGATTAAAATCACCTAGCAAAAGCTAGGTGATTTTTGATGTTTATAAGCATTGATAATCGGTATTAAAAGCAAAATGTATCCATTTGCATATAAGATTAATTTTATGCTTAAAAAGAGCGAACTATGGATATAAATAAATTTATGTATAAAAAATTCGCTTCGCTCATATAGTGCAAGAGGTTCGCCAATACTTGGCTCAAATAATTTTTAAAATCAGGTGTGTTAATCCGATTTAGAGGTTGGATTTATAAGATTAGAGAGGAATAAAAATATGGAAACTAGATATGAAGAGGCTACTAAAGTAACCGTGCAGTCGATAATTTGGAATATTATTTTAACCGTTATAAAAATAATCGCAGGAGTTTTAGGAAAGTCCAATGCAATGATATCAGATGGATTGCATTCGGCATCAGATATAATAAGTTCAGTAGGAGTACTCATAGGAAATTATGTATCATCAAGACCTAATGATAAAGAGCATAACTATGGACATGAAAAAGCAGAAACATTGGTATCATTTTTATTATCAATATTACTTATATTGGTATCATTAACAATAGGAGTAGAAGCAATAAAATCATTATTTAATTTACAAGAGGTACAGATACCAACACTATTACCACTAGTAGTAGCAATTATATCAATAATAATAAAGGAATATCAGTATAGAATAACAATAAAAGTAGCAAAAAAGATAAACTCACCATCGTTAAAGGCAGATGCATGGCATCATAGATCAGATGCATTATCATCCGTTGCTGCATTTGTAGGTATAGGAGGTTCGATTTTAGGATTTAAAGCACTAGATCCCCTAGCCTCAGTAGTAGTAGCATTTTTTGTATCTAAAGTAGGAATAGATATACTAAAAAATTCAGTAAATGAATTAATGGATCTATCTATAGATGATGAACAAGAAGAACGAATAAAACAAATAGCAAAAGAAACAAAAGGAGTACTTAATTTAGGAGAGATAAGAACAAGAAAACATGGAGCTATGGCATACGTAGATTTAACAATATGCGTAGATGGAAACATAACCGTAAGACAAGGCCATGATATAGCTCATAAATTAGAAAAACATATAATAAATGACATAGAGCTTGTCAAAGGTATAACAGTTCATGTCGAGCCATGTAATAATTGCCCAGGGAATATGTGTATAAAATAATTATATCTTACAAAATGTTGATAAAAGTAATATAATTGTTTTATAAGTATATAGCCTTAGGAGGGATTTTGATGGCTAAAAAAAGAAAACTAAAAAAAGGTATGGCTTTAATACTTGGAATTATATTGTTTTTTGTAGTATATTTTATAACTTTTAATCGTGTAAGAAATCTTGATGAGAAAAATAAAGAACCAGTAAAAACAGAAGAACAAGAAGAAGATACAAGACCACTAATAAATCAAATAAAATTAAAAGAAAAAATATATATATCAGATTCAAAAGTAGAAAATATAAGAATAGAAGAATCATATTGGTCTAATGTGAAAGTTCTATTTAGTGAATTTACTAAAATAAGAAAGCCAGAATCATATACACCTGTATATAATGGATACTCGGATGATGGAATAAGATTTTCTACAGACTTAAATTACTTTAGAGCCTACACTGTAAGTAAAGAAGAATACTATAAAGTTCCAGTAGCTACAAAAAATGAGTTTGAGAGACTTTTAAGAGAAAGTATTTATTTATCGTTTGATTTCATAAAACAATATAAGAGTTGGGAAACAGTAGAAATAAGCTATAAAGGTCAAACTAAGAAAATACATAAATGGAAGTTTGATGATCTTTCTTATAAGATGGCGTCAAAAAGAATTGTTGGAAAAGTTCAACCTGAAAAGAACAAAGAAAGAAGTAAGTATAACTTTACTATATCGATTAGAGGGAAATATTACAATTCAACAATAGAAACGATGGGAAAAGATTATGTTAAAATGTCTGCTGGTGAAGGAAAAAATAAGGCGAAAGCTTATTATGAAGTTCATACAGGTTTATATGAATATCTCGTGTCAGAAGTATTTGAACTTGAGCAAAGTGAAAAATAGTCTATAATATTTATATACAGAAAAAAGGGTATGCTAGTTAATATAAATTAGCATACCCTTTTAGATTTTAACTATTCTTGAACTAATGCTTCAGCAACCTTATATATAGGACCTGCACCAGCAGTTATAACTAAGTCATTATCCTTAACATTATCACGAAGGTAATCAGTTATATCTTCAAAATTACTTATATAAGTTACATCAACATTATTTTGATATAATTTCTCTACTAAATCTTTAGAATGAATATCTCCTGGATCGTTTTCTCTAGCAGCATAGATATCAGTAATAATAACTTTATCAGCAGCATAGAATGCTTCAGCAAAATCGTTTAAAAGAGATTTAGTTCTAGTGTAAGTGTGAGGTTGGAATATACACCATAACTTAGACTTTTTCATCTTTTTAGCGGCAGCTAAAGTGGCCTTCAATTCAGTTGGGTGATGAGCATAATCATCAATAACTAAAGCTTCATTATAGTTACCCTTAACCTCAAATCTTCTTCCAACACCATTATAAGCTTTTATATTAGTTCTTATAAGCTCTAAATCTATAGAAGATACATAAGCTGTAAGTATAGCAGCAGATGCATTATATATATTGTGAAGACCAGGAACAGAAAGTTCAAACTTTCCTAAGCTTTCACCCTTAAGCTCTAATTCAAATATTCCGTGACCATTTTCATTAAAGTCTATATTTTTTATAATTGCATCATTAGATGTATTTCTTCCGTATTTGATTACAGTTGCTTTAACTTCATGTAATATATCTTCTGTATTTTCATCATCACCATTGATTATGAAATAACCATCCTTAGGAAGTAATTTCCCGAACTTGTTGAAAGAAGCTTTTATTTCATCTAATCCCGAGAAGTAATCTAAATGATCTTCTTCTATATTTAATACTATAGATATCTTAGGATTGAAATTAAGGAAACTGTCAACATATTCACAAGCCTCTGTAATAAAATGATCAGAATTACCTATCTTAACATTTCCTCCAATAGTGCTTAAATTACCACCAACTAATATCGTTGGGTCTAAGTCCGCATATTGGAATATTGTAGACAACATAGAAGTTGTCGAAGTTTTACCATGAGTTCCAGAAACTGCGATAGAGTTTTTGTATTCTCTCATGATTTGACCTAAAAAAGCAGCTCTATTCATAGTAAGTTTATTTTTTTCTTTAGCAGCAACAAGCTCAGCGTTATCCTCATGCACAGCTGCAGTATAAATAACCATATCTACATCATCAGATAAGTGTTCTTTTTTGTGTCCGATAAATATATTAGCACCTTGAGCTCTAAGCTTATCTAATAGATATGATTCGTTTGCATCTGAACCGGATACTTTATATCCTTTATTAATACATATTTCAGCTAAAGCACTCATGCTTATACCGCCAATTCCAATGAAATGTATATTCATAAGAAAACCACCTTTCTTTTTAATTAAGTTCTATAATATGAACTATATTTGTGGTATAATAGTATAATGTTCAATATTTTATGGTAAATATACATATACTAGATTATATATATAATATATTTAAAAATTAATTAAAACATAACAATTATTATATCATAATAAATATTGTTATGCATTAGTTAGTTTATGTAGTAAATAGCTACAATTGTAGGAGGGAAATTTAATGAAGTTTAAAAGAACGGAGAGAATTGGTGCTATAGTAAAAATACTATCAGACAATCCAAATAAAATATTTACATTAAGTTATTTCACGAACCAATTTAACGCAGCTAAGTCAACAATAAGTGAAGACTTAATAGTTGTAAAAAACGTTTTTGAAAAGTTACAATTAGGAAAGGTAATAACTATATCTGGAGCAGCTGGTGGAGTTAAATACATACCAAAAACATCAAAAGCAGAAAATGAAGAATTCTTAATGGATTTATGTGAAAAAATAGGTGATAAATCAAGGATCTTATCAGGAGGATTTTTATATTTAATAGATTTAATATATGATCCAACTATAGCCGCTAAAATAGGTAAAATATTTGCCTCAAATATAGATTATGCAGATGCTGACTATGTAGTAACAATGGAAACAAAGGGAATTCCAATGGCACTAATGACAGCAAAAGCTATGAATTTACCATTAGTTATAATAAGAAAAGACATAAAAGTATCAGAAGGTCCGACACTTAGTATGACATATGTAAATGGCCACAATTCAAAAATAGAAAGTATGAGTTTGCCAAGAAAAGCCTTAAAACCAAATAGTAAAGTTATATTAATAGATGACTTTATGAGAGGTGGAGGAACTATTAAAGGAATGGTAGATTTAATGAATGAATTTGGAGCACAAGTTATAGGAACTGGGGTATTTATATCTACAATGAAACCGCAAGAAAAGATGGTAAAAGACTATATATCTTTAATTCAATTAGATGTAAATGGTGAAAATGTAACAGTAGAACCAAATCTAAAGACATTCAAATATGAATACCAAAACGAAGAATTAGAAGAAGAATATGATATCGACGATATATTAGACGAGGAAGAGTAATAATAATGCTACAAAAAATAATAAATTTTATAAAAATAAAAAAGGATATTTAAAACATTCCTAGAATTATATAAAAAAACAGTCTAATATTAAGCATATTAATTTGACAAAATTTAAAAGGGGGATATAAAGGGATGAAGATAACTGACGTAAGAGTAAGAAAGATAACTGATGAAGGTAAGATGAAGTGTATAGTTTCATTAACTTTCAATAATCTATTTGTAGTACATGACATAAAGGTTATAGAAGGACACAATGGACTATTCATAGCTATGCCAAGCAGAAAAGTAGGGGAAGGTAATTTCAGAGATATAGCTCATCCAATAAATGCTGAGATGAGACAAGTATTAGAAGATGCAGTTTTAAAAGCATATCATGAAGCAGTAGCTCAATTAGAGGTTGCTGCTGAGTAATAATAAATATAGAAAATTTATCAAGAGTCGAACTATTCGGCTCTTTTTTGTGTTTAAAATTTTTGTATAAATGTATACTTTTTTGTAAAAAGGTGCTATATTAGTTAGTGATAGAAAAGACATTGTATACAAAAATAAAGATTTACATAATATAGATACAGAGGGAATAAAAATAAAGAATGGAGTGGAGAAATGAACTTTAAAGCTATAATCCTTGCGGCAGGCAAAGGTACAAGAATGAAGTCTAAATTTCCAAAAGTAATACATAAAGTATGTGGAAAAGAAATGGTTAACCATGTAATAGATGTTTGTAAAAACTCAGGGGTTAACAATATCGTAACAATATTAGGACATGAAAGTGAAACAGTAAAAGAAAAATTACCTAAGGACACTATGATAGCAATGCAAACAGAGCAATTAGGAACTGGGCATGCTGTTATAATGGCTAAAGAATATATAAATGATGAAGATACAATAGTAGTGTTATGTGGAGATACACCTTTAGTAAAAGAAGAAACATTAAAGAAATTATTTGATTATCATATGGAACACGGATATCATACAACAGTTCTTACTACAGTAGTAGAAAACCCAACAGGATATGGAAGAATAATAAGAGACAAAAATCAAGATTTACTTAAAATAGTAGAGCAAAAAGATGCGAATGAAGAAGAAAAGAAATCAAAAGAAATCAACTCAGGAATATACTGCTTTAATGGAAAGAGCTTAAGAGAATCTCTAGACTTATTAGATAATAACAATGCTCAAGGGGAATACTACTTAACAGATACTATCAAAATAATGAGAGATAAGGGTCAAAAAGTAGGAGCTTTCAATGGTTCTACAATAGAAGAACTAATGGGAGTTAACTCAAGAGTGGAACTATCAAAAGCAGAAGAAATAATGAGAGCAAGAATAAATGAATCTCACATGGTAAATGGAGTTACAATAATAGACACTAAATCAACATATATAGAATCAGATGTTGAAATAGGAAATGACACTATAGTATATCCAGGAGCTATGTTAAAAGGAAATACAAAAATAGGTTCAAGTTGTATAATTGGAATGAATTCTAGTATAACAAATTCACAAATAGGTGATTATACAGAGGTAGAAAGTTCAACAGTAGTAGATAGTATAGTTGGAGAAAACACAACAGTAGGACCATATGCATACTTAAGACCAAAGAGTAACATAGGAAACAACGTAAAAATAGGAGACTTCTTAGAAGTTAAAAATGCTACAATAGAAGATAATTCTAAAGCATCACATCTTTCATACATAGGAGATGCACACGTTGGAAAGAATGTAAACATAGGATGTGGAGTAGTATTTGTAAACTACTATGGTAAAAATAAATTCAAATCTATAATAGAAGATGGAGCATTTATAGGTTCAAACTCTAATATAGTTGCACCAGTAAAAGTAGAGGAAAAAGGATATATATC
>NZ_DATIRC010000341.1:0-2941 GCF_035470145.1 Romboutsia sp. | reverse complement strand
CACTCTTTCGGCTCTCTCTCTTAAGAACTCACATCTTTCTTTTTGTAGACTTTTATCATTCACTATTTTGTTTATTGTTTTCATTATCATAGATGCTTGTTTTGTTTTTATGTACTCTAATTCTTCACTATATACATTCGTTCCTAATATTCCACCACCGAATTTTTTCCACTTAGTTTCTGATACTTCTAGCACTATATCACCTTCATCTTCATATACCCAGAATTTTACATGTCCTTTATCAAAAGAAACTTCATCCATAAATCTTGTGTCAATATCTACTCTGCATATCATGTTGTTTTTCTCTAATTTTTGTACTTCGCTTATTATTGTTTTCATGTGTGTATCTCCTTAGTTTTAAGTCCTGCGACTATTATTTTGTGTTGTGTGTATTTCTACTGGACAAGGTGTTTTTTGAGAACACCTTGAAAAACTCTAATCTATTATGTATTTTAAAAACCCATTAAAGTTCTTAAATTTACTTATATAATCAAGTACTTCTTTATCATTTGGAAAATCTTTTTTGTCCTGCTCTAATGTTTTAGATTTTTCCAGTATTATTATATTTTTTTCCAAGTTTATTAATGACTCTATATAATATATTGCATTAGCAAATCCCATTGATGTATCTGTTGTTTCTATTAAGTTTTTTAATGATTCTACATTTATATTGTGGTATGTTCTTATTTTTGCATCTGTGAATGTTTGTATAAACTTATCACACATGTTATATAATGATACTGCATCCATACTCGAATAATTTTCTATAGTATCTATTAATATTGTTTTTGCTTGTTTGTATTGACTCATTTTTTTCTCCTTTTTGGCTTAAAGTCCCTCGACTATTATTTTTATGGGATGAACGTGTTTTATGTGTACGTTCCCAAACCACATTTTTATTTTATAAACTACTACCAAATATTTCTCTGATGATATGCCACCCTTTAGGGAATAATACATTACCTATTGCATCAACAACTGCTATTGTTATTGTCATTAATGTACTTACCACTAAATACCATACTGCAATTAGTGCAATTAGTGCAACTATGCTACCTAATACTATCAACGCTTTTTCCTTTCTATTAAATGTAGTGTTGAAACTGTGTAACTTTCTTACCAGTGTACCCATAGTGTATACCTACCTTTATTTTTATTTTTTTGGGACAGTGCATCCCATTGGGATGGGGATTTTAGGAATCCCCTTCTAAAACCTTAGTGTATCTCACAGTATATTGTTAGGCTCTTTTTAACTGTGCATAATCTACATGAAGAACACGATTCACCATGACATATTGTTTTTGATTTTTCTTTATCTTGTTTTATTTCTAGCATCTCTGCAGGTGTAACTGCTTTAAATGTATTTAGGTTATTTGGTAATAACTCGATTGATTCTTTTATTTGTTCACTCGTACCAAAATCAGAGATATTAACAACTAAGTTTTTAGGAAGTTTTTTCCCTTCTAATAACTTATAATTTTTTGTGTATGTATAGTATTTTGTATCTGGATTTGATTTAGCAACTCTTTTATATAAGTCAAGTATTTTTTCATTGTGGATTTCACCAGATCCATTAAGTCTTGCATTTTTTGAGTTTATTGTTTCTTGTACGATTTCACCTGCTACCACATGTGGTTTGTTGATTACTCTGTATAATTGTCTTAGGTCACAAACTGCTTTATATGGGTATTGAGTATATGCTTTATTGTTATAGCAACTTTCCTTGCATGTGCTACAATTCACGCACATTTTATTGTTTTTCATGTACTCGATAAAATCTTCAAATTTTTCTTTTTCTTTTTCTGGTATGAAATCCATGATTTCTGGGTTATTCTTTATTATTTGTAAAAAGTCTTTTTGTACCTTGATATTAGGTAGATTGAATACTGGGATTCTATCAGTTTTATTGTTTTCCTTCATGTAAAATTTATCGTTGAATATTGAAGTTATATTATTTACTATGTGTGCTTGACATGCGTTAACAACTTCAAACCCTGCATTTTGTGCATCTTGCATAGATTTCGTGATTTCCTTATCTGTCAACTTCTTCTCTGTGTTCTCCTTCTTAGAACTTGCAAGTAATTGCAAATCCATTTTCATTGGCTCAACTGGCATTACATCCTCGTAATATGCGTTGTTGTCTATTACATAGTGTAAAGAACCGTTTCTGCTAGACCAATTTAACCAACTCATTTTACCTTCTAATTGCATGTCAAAAATTGTATTTAATTGTGTTTCTACGTATTGCTTTTGTGTTATTATCGTCATTGTGTTCTCCTTCTGCACTCTGTGAAGTGCTACCAATAAAATATAGTTTGTGAGTCCTGCTCACGTTGCGACCTTTAAACCAGAGTTTAAAGATTCCAACGCATTCAAGACTTGACTAGGTGGTTTGTGACCCACCTAGTCCTCGAATGTGTGTAAACTAAGTTATATCAAGACTTATAGGGTACAAACTCCCACTATCGTGGTACAAAATACCTTGCTTGATGTCTATATTCGACTTATTACCTCACATGGTGGGTATATATCATCCGACATAATAACCATGTTTTAACCTGCGTTCGTTTAGGTGGTTTCGGTGGCTCTCGTTCCATGCCGACCTGCCTAAAGTTCCAACTGCCGAATACCTCAGAGCCACGCTAACAAGGAAGTTATTAAAGGATGTAAAGTCCTCAAGTATGCCACTTGTTAACCCTTAACTGGTTTACCAAAATATCGGTGTCTAGTTTCCATCAAATCGAATTATACATAACTCTGGCATGACTGCCTTCTACGATTCAATGAGGTCTTAATAAAAAGTATCTAGTTTTCAAAGTGCTAGTTGTTGGTGATAGTGTGTAATAACTTTGTCACCAGTTCGGAACGTTGCGTTCCTATGTTGCGTTTTAAGATTTGATTTGTTGTTGTTGCGTTGGTGTAGCTGATGTGTTGTTGTTGT
>NZ_DATIRC010000340.1:0-4621 GCF_035470145.1 Romboutsia sp. | reverse complement strand
TACTTATTATATTTTTAGATACCATTAAGACCTTAACATCTTTTGTTTTATAAAAAGTCACATAACATTGATAGCAACTATATATTAATGTTATGTGACTTTTTTGCATATATATTTTAACAGAGATTTATATAAATGTAATAATTAGGTATATTTTATATACAAATTTATAAAGGAGGAGGGTTATGCTAGGTATAAGAGAGTTAACTTATTTTGTAGAAGTTGTGAAAGAAAAAAATTTCACAAAAGCATCTAATAATTTACATATTTCACAACCTGCCTTAAGTAAAGCTATAAAATCAATAGAAGATGATATTAATGTTAAATTAATAGAAAGAGCTAATAGAAAATTTAAATTGACATATGAAGGTGAAGTATTTTATGAAAATGCAATAAATGCATTAACAAATATAAACAGGGAGATATCAAAATTATATGAAAGTATAAATGGTATTAAAAAATCAATAACAGTAGGAATTCCTCCTGTTATAGGAACTGTATATTTCACATCAATAATATCAGATTTTAAAAATATATACCCAAATATAGAATTTAATATGATTGAAGAAGGTGCTAACTTTATAAAACAACAAGTATCTTGTGAGGATATAGATATAGGTGTTGTTGTGCTTCCTATTAAATCTGATGACCTTATATCAATTCCTATATCAAATGGACAAGTAGTATTAGTAGTTAATAAAGACAATCATTTAAGTAAAGCCAATAAAATTAAATTAGAAGAATTAAAAGATGAAAAATTTATAAGTTTTGACACACAATTTATGATGCGTAATAAAGTTGTAGATGGTTGCAGACTAGTTGGATTTGAACCACAAATCATATGTGAAAGTTCTCAATGGGATTTTGTTGTAGAAATGGTTTCTTTAAATAAAGGCATATCCATTTTACCTAGACCTATAGTAGAAAAATTTAAGACTAAAGATATTGTATTAATAGAGATTTATGATTCTATTATTGACTGGAATATAGGATTTATAGTTAAAAGAGATAAATATTTATCTGACGAAGTCAAATCTTTCATAGAATTTACAAACTCTAGTATAAAAAATAAATATAAATAAATTTTTCATTATCTATTAAAGTAGCTAAATTTAATTTAGCTACTTTTTTTGTATAGTATAATTTTTAAATTGAACAACTAGTATGTTCATTAGGAAGTTTTCCACCTAAGTTAAGGGAAGTTTTTCTTAATAAAGCACAGTATTACTATAACTAAAAGTTATAAATAGCACAATTATTAAGAATTTATAATTATTCATTTGCCTGAATATATTTATACAAATAAGAAGTCAATGAAGGGGGAATTAAAAGTGTCAAAGGTATATATAGTAAATGCTAAAAGAAGTCCTATAGGTAAATTTTTAGGTGGGTTATCAAGTTTGTCGGCAGGTAAGCTTGCAAGTGAAGTTATTAAATCTGTAATAGAAGAATCAAATATAAATACTAAAGATTTAGATGAGGTTATACTTGGAAATGTGCTTTCTGCAGGGCAGGGGCAAGGGATTGCCAGACAAGCTTCAATATATGCAAATATACCACCACAAGTACCCGCATATACTGTAAATATTATATGTGGTAGTGGAATGAAATCGGTTATGATAGCTTTCAGTCAAATAAAGGCTAACATGGCAAATATGATTATAGCAGGTGGCGTAGAGGCAATGTCACAAGTCCCTTTTATGACTAATCCTAAGGTTCGTATTGGGAATAAGATGGGAAATATGGAACTTATAGATGGTATGATTAACGATGGACTTACTGATGTATTTAATAACTACCATATGGGTATTACTGCTGAAAATATAGCAGAGAAATATAATATATCTAGAGAAAAACAAGATATATTTGCATTAAACTCTCAAATAAAAGCTATAAAAGCTATAGATAGTAAAAGATTCAAAGAAGAGATAGTACCAATAGAGATAAAGACAAAAAAGGGAACAGCTGTTGTAGATACTGATGAATATCCAAATAGAAATACTAATCTTGAATCTTTATCAAAGCTTAGAGCAGCATTTAAAAAAGACGGAACTGTAACAGCAGGTAATGCATCTGGAATAAATGATGGGTGTAGTATTCTTTTAATAGCTTCTGAAGAAGCAGTTAGAAAATATAATTTAAACCCTATAGCTGAAATAATAAGTGTTGGTCAAGGTGGAGTAGACCCATCTGTAATGGGGCTTGGACCTGTACCTGCTATAGAAAATGTATTGAATAATAGCCCTATTAAAATGAGTGATATAGATCTAATAGAACTTAATGAAGCATTTGCAGCTCAATCATTAGGTGTTATGGAAGAATTAAAGGAAAAATATAATCTAAGTGATGGGTGGCTTGAGAAAATAACTAATGTAAATGGTGGGGCAATAGCAATAGGTCATCCATTAGGAGCATCAGGTGCTCGTATAATAACTACACTTGTTCATGAAATGAAAAAAAGAGAGCTTACTTATGGTTTAGCTTCATTATGTATTGGTGGAGGAATGGGTACTGCAGTAATAGTAAAAAGAGTTTAGGGGGAATTAATATGAGTAAAAAGCTTATAAATATAGATGATATATCAAATCATATAAAAGACGGAATGACTATAATGGTAAGTGGATTTATGGGATGTGGTAGTCCTCATAAGATAATAGATAAATTATGTGAACTTAAAGTTAAGGATTTGACTTTAATATGTAATGATACAGGGCTTATAGATTATGGTGTTGGTAAGATGGTAGTTAATAAGCAATTTAAGAAAATATTGGCAAGTCATATAGGATTAAATAAAGAGTCTATAAGGCAATTAAATGAAAATGAAACTGAGTTTGAATTAATACCACAGGGAACATTAGCAGAAAAAATAAGAAGTGGTGGTGCTGGATTAGGCGGAGTATTAACACCTACTGGAGTAGGGACGATAATCGAAGAAGGTAAGTCTAAAATTGTCATAGATGATGTTGAATATATAATAGAAAAGCCATTAAAAGCAGATATAGCTATAATAGGTGCTAGTAAAGTAGATAAAAAAGGAAATTGTTATTATAGCGGTTCTGGAAGAAATTTTGCACCTGTGATGGCAACTGCAGCGGACATGATTATAGTTGAAGCTGATGAAGTTGTTGAAGTTGGAGATATAAAACCAGAGGTAGTAATTACTCCACATATATTTGTAGATTATATAGTAAATGGGGGGAATTTAAATGGATAAAAATACACTTAAAAGTATTATAGCAAAGAGGGTTGCTAAAGAATTAAAGGATGGAGACGTTGTAAACTTAGGTATAGGTATACCTACTCTAGTTCCTAATTTTCTATATGAAAATATAGATGTAACTTTTCAATCAGAAAATGGATTTATAGATATAGGACCATGCCCTAGTGAAGGAGAGGAAAATGAGTATATAGTGAATGCAGGCGGAATGCCTGTAACTATAAAAAATAGTGGAGCATTTTTTGATAGCTGCACTTCTTTTGGAATAATAAGAGGAGGGCACGTAGATATAACCGTACTTGGTGCTTTACAAGTAGACGAAAAAGGAAATCTAGCTAATTGGATGATACCAGGTAAATTAGTTCCAGGAATGGGCGGAGCTATGGATCTAGTAGTTGGAGCTAAAAAAGTAATACTTGCTATGGAACATACTGCAAAAGGTAAGCACAAGATATTAAAAGAGTGTAACTTGCCACTTACTGCAAAAGAACAAGTTGATCTAATAATAACTGAAATGGGTGTCATAGAAGTTACAAAAGAAGGATTATTATTAAAAGAGATAAATAGTGAATTTAGTATAGAAGAAGTACAAAATGCTACGCAAGCAAGGCTTATAATAAGTGAGGATTTAAAATGCATGGATATATAGATACATAATAATCTACCCCTAGGGAACAAAAGCAGTACCTAGGGGTGATTTTTATGATAAAATAAGGAGTACAGCTAATATTAAGTAAATAAGCTTTAATGGAGGATGAAATATGCAACTAGTAGAGTTAAAACAATACATAGAAAATGATACAGATAAGGTAATTATAAATACTATGATAAAGGACGAGCCTAGTGTATTAAATAAATTTATAATAAATGTTATATGTGACCTTTTAGAAGGGATAAACTTAGGTGAAGAATATAAAATAAATGCAAGAAATAATATTAATTCATATGATGAAAAGTCTATTGGAGAAGTTGGAACATATGTAAGTTTAATTCCATATGTTCAATCTGCACTTAAAAATAATAAAGATGGATACGTTATTACAAGCACATTTATAGAAATGTTAATTAGCTATATTATAGGATATATAAAAGAGGAAGAATTCTTAATAAATCTTTCAAATATGATAAAGGTACTACAAATTTCAGATAAGTTATATAATGGATTAATAAGCTATTTTAGCTTTAATAAAAAAGATATAGTGGAAGGTATAAATGAAAGACTTAAATAAAAAATATTAACTATATATGTATAAATACAGAGTATTGTTTAAAGATAATCTGATGGTTATAATATTATAAGGGAATTAGTATTTAAGAGTAAGATTAGATACAAATTTTACATAAGAAAAATAAATAAAAGGAGATAAAATATGACTAATCAATTTTTAAGCAAAGAAAAATTAT
>NZ_DATIRC010000339.1:0-3827 GCF_035470145.1 Romboutsia sp. | reverse complement strand
GTACCATGAGTTCCACCTACTATTTCTCCAGCAGCATATAATCCATTTATTATACTACCGTCTTCTCTTTGAACTTGATTTTTATTATTTATTTTTACTCCACCCATAGTGTGATGTACTGCAGGTGCAACTACTTGTATATAATACTTACCCTCTTTTATTGGCACTAAGTCTCCTCTTCTATTGAAGTCTTCATCTTTTTTATTATCTACATAGGTATTATATTTATCTACTGTCTTTAATAAATTTTCTTCATCTATTTCAAAGAATTTAGCTGCTTCTTCAAGCGTCGCAAACTCCCCAAATAAATTATCCTTTTTTAATCTATTTACTTCTGAAATATTAGCTTCTACTCCATTATTTATACTTTCAACTTCTTTAGACCATAATAAGTAAGCTACATTTCCTTTTTGAGATAATATAGCTTCTGATACAACATCTCTTCTTTCTAATTCTTCTACAAATCTAATTCCATCTTTGTTGACTAATATAGCACCATCAAATCTAGATCCTCCAACATGAGAAAGCTCTCCTGTATTTGGATTACTTATAGGAAACGTTTGAATGTAATTCATATGAACAAATTTTGCTCCTATTTTTTCACACATTACATGTCCGTCGCCTGTAACTCCACTTACATTTGTAGTTTTATACCTTTCATCTAAGTCTGGAGAATATTTCTTTCTCATTTCAACATTTCCACTAAATCCTCCAGTAGCAAGAACTACTCCATAGTTTGAATTAAAAGTAATTTCTTTTCCTTGTGAGATAGCTTTTACTCCTACTATTTTTTCATTTTCATCAGACATTAAACTTTCAACATCTACTCCTGTTAATACTCTTACACCTAAAGATATAGCTTTTTCTTTTAATTTGCTTATTAACTCTATTGCATATCTTCCTTTAAATACAGAAGCTCTTGGCACTTTATGTCCACCAAAATGTATAAGTTTTGCTGGTTTAAACTTCACGTCTACAAAGTCTTTTAGCCACCTATATGTATCCAGAGCATTTTCAACAAGTATATTTACTTGTTCTTTGTCATTTTCATTGTCTCCACCAGCTATTATATCTTCATAATAACTTTCTTTACTATCTATAATTTCTTTTTCCTTCTGCTCGTCATTTCCAGGTATATTTACTCCACCCATAGAGACTAATGTATTTCCACCAATTGTATTCATTTTTTCAAGAACTACTACCTTAGCACCATGATTAGCCGCTGAAATTGCTGCCGATAGCCCTGCGCCACCACTTCCTACAATTACTACATCAAAATCATAAACATTAGATTTCATTTCTCTTTTATCTGATACTATCTTATCAAGATTTTCTGATTCTATTATTAATTGATTCAGTTTGTCTTTATTTTCTCCTGATTTTACTAAAGCATTTTTAACAGCTTCTCTTATTCCTCTTGAACTCATAGAACAACCTGAAACATTTGGGACTAATATAGTATTTTTATCTATTATATTTTCTATAACATACTTAAATGCTGGATCTGATATTATTTTTGTTTCATTGTGCTTTATAACATCTATACTTTTCATTTTACCTTTTAATATTTCTACTTCTAATTCTATTTCTCCACCGTATCCATTACCTTTTCCTATATACTTTCCATCATTATACATCACAATTTCCTCCTGTTGATATTTAATTATAGTTTGTCAACAAACTAATTATATATCTAAAAATAGTTTTATGTCAAACTATTTTTGTAAAAGAGTATTTTGCAAAAAAATAATATAAAGAAAAGTTTAAATAAAATAAAAATAAAGTGTAAACATTATTAATTATTTACACTTTATTATATTTAAAACTATTTGTTTCTTATAAATAAATTATATTATACTTTTAGTCATTATTGGCTTTCTTAACATATAATCTTTTTCTACTTTTATATCTAGTTTCATTTTTACTATTTGTCTTGCATGAGGAGCTGATTCTATAGGTTCTCCAACTTCATTATACATGTCTAGTATATTGGCATGGATTGTTTCTTTAAATGGTCCTATAACTTCTATCTTGTCTCCTACATTCATTTTATTTCTTTGTTCTACTATAACAAGATCATTTTCTTCATCATGGCCTCTAACTATTCCTATAAAGTCATAGTTTCTAATATATGATGCAGATTCGTAGTTATGTGCATCAGCATCTGGTCTATTAAAGTAAAACCCTGTACAATAGTCTCTATGACTTCCTTTTTTAAGTTCATCTAACCACATCGGATTAAATTTAAAGTTTTCAGGATCTTTATAGTATTCATCTAAAGCCATTCTATATGCTCTAACTGTTGTAGCTACATAATAAGCAGTTTTCATTCTTCCTTCTATCTTTAAACTTGTTATACCACTTTCTATTATTTGAGGTATGTATTCTATCATACATAAGTCTTTTGAATTAAAGAAAAATGATGAATCTATTCCTTCAACTACTTTTTCAAATTTTCCAGGACTTACTTCATCTACTAAAGTATATTTCCATCTACATGGTTGAGCACACGCACCTCTATTAGCATCTCTTCCTGTTGTGTAGTTACTTATAACACATTTTCCAGAGTATGACATACACATAGCACCATGAACAAAAGCTTCTATGTCCATATCTTCTGGGCAATTATCTCTTAATTCTTTTATTTCTTTAAATGATAATTCTCTAGCCATTACAACTCTTTTAGCTCCTTGATTATACCAGAAGTTTGCAGCTGATGCATTTGTTGTGCTAGCTTGAGTACTTATGTGTATTTCCATATTTGGAAGAGTTTCTTTAACTATAGTAAATACACCTGGATCACTTACTATAACTGCATCTACACCTATTCTGTCTAGCTCTAATAAGTAATCCTTTAATTGGTCAAGTTCTTCATTTCTAGGTATTATGTTTATAGTTACAAATACTTGTTTACCTCTTTCGTGAGCAAAAGCTATACCTTCTGCCATTTCTTCTATCGTGAAGTTTTTAGCAGCAGATCTCATTCCAAATATTTCTCCGCCTAGATATACAGCATCTGCACCATAAGTAAAAGCTATTTTTAATCTTTCTAAATCACCTGCTGGTGCTAATAATTCTACTTTTTTCATATTGTCTCCTTTGTTTATCTATATATAATTCAGTTTTTTAAACTTAGTAATATTTATATTATATAAATTATTTTACCCAAATACGTTACTATAAAACTTATTTATAGAATATACATAAAATGTCATATAACTAATATATTATACATTATATTACTATTTTTATAAAGTTTTATATATAATTTATAAAAATAGTAGCTTATTCTCCTACCTCTACTTTCTATTTGAAATGTACGTAAAAAGATATTTATAATTTCATGAACAATTTTGATATACTTTTCAATATATTTAGATATAATTCTATTTATTTATAGGTGTTAACGAAATGAAATGTTTTTTTGAACACAATAAAAAGCACCTAGTTTTTACTAGGTGCTTAAGTAATTAGTAATTGTTTTGTATATATATTTTTAAAAAAATTCTTAATAGAAAAATATAATTTTAAAATATTACACGATTATATAATCAAAATATCTAATCCACCATGTACTTTCTTCATCCATATACTTATTAATTCCATCATAAGGTTCATTAAGTGATTCTAAATCAATATAAATATATCCATTGTTTTTTAATATATCAATTATTTTCTCAATAGGATATTTACTATACATATCACCTTCTGTAATGCTAGATATCGTAACCATATTTCCAAATGATGAAAACTTGATTCCTAAATCACATAACCATACGTTACCTTTAAAATCTTCACAAGAATAATCTTGCTTATTTTTACTATTT
>NZ_DATIRC010000338.1:0-10233 GCF_035470145.1 Romboutsia sp. | reverse complement strand
TTATAATAGGAATAATAATGGCGGTTATAATTACATATTTTGTGGCTCTATATTTAACTAAAAAAGCATTAGTACCAATAGAAACTGCTTGGAACAATCAAGCTAAATTTGTTCAAGATGCATCTCACGAACTTAGAACGCCTATATCAATAGTATCATCAAAGCTAGAAAGTATGCTGAAATTACCAGACAATACTATAAGTGATGAGGTAGAAACTATAGCAGATGCAATGAAAGAAACAAGAAGAATAAAAAAAATGATAAATGATTTATTGTGCCTCACAAAAGAAGATGCTATTACTAAAATAAGTATAGACTCTATGAATATACAAAACCTACTAGATGAGATTATAAGCGATTATATAGACATAGCTCAGGTACAAGAGAAGGAATTTAGCATAAATTTAGAGTTAAAGAATAAAATAATTATTACAGATAAAAATAAACTAAGGCAGTTAATTGTTATATTTATAGATAATGCATTTAAATATACAAAAAAAGGAGACAAAATCTTAATAGAAGTTAAGGAAAAAGGAAGCGATATGAGTTTATCTATTATTGATAGTGGTATAGGAATAAAGAAAGAAGAAATACCCTATATATTTGATAGATTTTTCAGAAGTGAAAATGTAAGAAATAAAGATATAGATGGTTCAGGAATTGGATTATCTATTGCTAAAATGTTATGTTCAAATCTAAACTTTAAATTAAAGGTAGATTCAAAATTAAATGAATATACAAAATTTGAAATAATAATCCCGACCAAGTAAAATAAATTGTTTAAAAGTACGTATGGGGGGTATATAAAAAATATATATAAATAATAACTATCTTATACTATAATACATAGTATAAGATACAAGAATATTTAGGAGGGTAAAGAAATGGCTAAAGTTATAAGTACTGCACAATTTAGAGGGGACGTTGAAGCTAGTAAAGGAGTAGTTGTAGTAGACTTTTTTGCAACTTGGTGTGGGCCTTGCAAAATGCTAGCTCCAGTATTTGAATCATTAGGAGAGGAAATGCAAAATGAAGCTAGATTTGTTAAAGTTGATATAGATCAAAGTTTAGAGATAGCACAAAAATTCAATATATCTACTGTACCAACAATGATGATATTTAAAGATGGTAAACCAGTAGAATCATTAGTAGGATTTATGCCTAAAGAAAAAATAAAGGCTAAGGTTAAATCACATTTATAATATGATAGGTGGTTAATATGAGATATGATATAGCGATAGTTGGTAGCGGTCCTGCAGGACTATCTGCCGCAATAAATGGAAAAATAAGAAATAAAAGTATAATAGTTTTTGGAAATGAAAATTTAAGTAATAAATTAGTAAAAGCTCCATCAATAGATAATTATTTAGGATTTTATGATATAAGTGGAGATGAATTAAAAGATAAATTTAAAGAACATATAAACAATATGGATATTGAAATATCTAATAAAAAAATAAATAATGTTTATGCAATGGGGCAATATTTTGCACTAATGTCAGGAGATGAAATGTTTGAAGCAACTACTGTCATATTAGCAACAGGTGTAGAATATGGAAAGCCTATTAAAGGTGAAGAAGAATTTTTAGGTAGAGGTGTAGGGTATTGTGCAACATGTGATGCACCTTTATATAGAGACAAAAAAGTAGCTATAATAGGATATAACAAGGAATCAGAGGAAGAAGCTAATTTTCTAAATGAAATAGCATCTAAAACGTATTTCATACCTATGTATAAAAATGAAGGTTTAATGAGGGCTTCAAATGATTTAGATAGCTCAATAGAAGTTATAAATGATAGACCAGTACAAATACATGGTGATAACCTTGTAAATAAGGTTACTTTTAAAGAAAAAGAAATAGATGTGGATGGGGTATTTGTTATAAAAGATAGTGCATCTCCAAAAGCGTTAGTTCCAGGTATTGAAACTGATGGACCACATATTAAAGTAGATCTTAATATGAAAACAAGCATAGAAGGATGTTTTGCTGCAGGAGACTGCGTTGGTAAGCCGTATTCTTATATCAAATCAGCGGGACAAGGACAAATAGCAGCTTTAAGTGCAGTTGCATATTTAGATAAATTAAAGATAGAGCAAAAAAAACAACAGAAACAATAATAGTAAAACTCTAGGAAAATTCCTAGAGTTTTTTTATTTAAAATTAAACTATTAAATAAAAATATAAAAATAGAGTTGAAAAAAATAATTAAGAGTACTACAATTTAATTAAGTAATTACTTAATCAAATAAGGGGAATAATAAATAAATCAATGAAAAATTTATCGAAAATATTTAAAGCCCTAAGTGATGAAACTAGACTCAATATACTTATACTAATATCTAAAAGAAATATATGCCAAAAAGGGATTTCAAAGTATTTAGGAATATCAGATTCAGCTGTTTCACAGCATGTAAAGGTTCTTAAAGAAGCTCAAATAATATATGGATATAAAGAAGGATACTATGTACTTTATCATATTAATAAAGATATATTTGATAAGTGTATAAATTTTATTAATTCTTTAGGGAATGAGTCCAGTAACGAATTTATAGAGATAGCAAAATTTAATGTAGGTAACATAGGTTGTGCATCTAATTGTAAATCTATGAAAAAATGCTGTAGTAGAAGGGAGCAATAATTATGAAAATTTGTGTACCAGTAGAAGTAAACGAGGGATTAGATAGTAAGCCATTTGGTCATTTTGGATCAGCACCTATGTTTGTTGTATGTGATTTAGAAAGTAAAGAGATAAGCACAATAAATAATGGTGATTTAGGTCATGAACATGGTAAATGTCAACCTATAAAGGCTTTATCAGGAAATGTAGTAGATGCAGTTGTAGTAGGAGGAATAGGTCAAGGAGCTATAGTAAAATTAAACTCAATGGGTATAAAAGTGTATAGAGCACAAGGAGAGACTATAGGAGAAAACTTAAATTTACTTAAAGAAAACAAACTTCAAGAGTTTCCAACAAATCATACATGTTCACATGATGGTTGTGGGCATCACTAAAAAGCAAGTAGAGCTAGGAAATATTAAATCCTAGCTCTATTTTTATAGCACATAGGAAATTATATTCATTTTAAAACTATGGATAAATATAATTTTCGTATATGTGCTTCAAAAAAGCCTTCCTTATAAATCTTCAATTGAAGTCTTTTTTATATTTCTTTAGATGTAGTTTTTGCAATTTCTATTTCTTTTAAAATGTCATCTAATTCTTTATTTATTCTTAAAAGCTCATTAACATTAACATTATAATTTAAGAATAAATATTCCGCCATGTATGTTATATTATTAACCTTTTTAGCAACATCTATAAATAAATTAAAATTACTGCTATTTATAGCAGTACGAAATTTCTGCAGATCTTTCTTTATAAAAGATACTATTTCATACTCATCAGAAAAAACACCTTGAGGAATAGGATAAGGTTTTATTCGTTGTAAAAAATATTTATCCTGAGTATTGATATTATAAGAATAAGATATTTCGACATCGTCACTTAATTTGAATGTCATAAAGTACAATAAACCTCTTATTTTAGTTACATCAGATGCACCCATTTGGCGTAATAGTATTTCTATTGTATCACCTTGAGCATTATTTATATTCATAAAAACATCACCTTTCTAAATAACTAGAATTTTATTATTAAATAAACTGTAGAAATGATTATGGTTAAAATCATAATAGGAAATCCTACTTTAAAATAATCCTTAAATGTTATAGGATGACCATGTTTTTGCCCGACATTAGCTAAAACTATATTTGCAGAGGCTCCTATTAAGGTACCATTTCCACCCAAGCATGCACCTAATGAAGTTGCCCACCAAAGAGGCATGACATCTATCCCTTGTGACTCCATAGTTAGAATGATGGGAATAATAGTTGCTACAAATGGAATATTATCTAAAAATGAAGATACTATTGCAGACAACCATAATATTATTAACATAGTAAGCACAAGATGCCCCTCAGTAGCGGTTATTAGTGCAGTTGCTAAGTTGTTTATTATACCTACTTCTTGAAGTCCGCCAACTATTATAAATAACCCAATAAAAAACACTATTGTAGACCATTCAATACTTGCTAATATTTCATCTATATCTTGTTTGCCAATCAAAAGTATAACAGTAGCGCCTGTTAAAGCTATTATACTAGACTCGATGTGAATAATACTGTGAAGTGTAAATCCTAAGAGTATAAAAATCATAACAACTATGCTTTTAATAAGTAACGTCTTATCTTTAATAGCTTTATTTTCATCTAAGTTTAAAATATCTTGTTTATGAGATTCATTAACTATAATTTGTTTACTAAATATGAACTTAAAACAGAGTATAATGATAAAAAGTAAAACTATTACGATAGGTCCTAAGTTAACTACAAAATCTGTAAAGCTAAGATTAGCAGCACTACCGATCATTATATTAGGAGGGTCCCCTATAAGTGTTGCAGTACCTCCTACATTTGATGAAATAATTTGAGACATTAAAAAAGGAACAGGATTAAGTCCTAAGATATGAGTTATAACAATTGTCATAGGTCCGATTAATAAAACTGTTGTAACATTGTCTAAAATAGCAGACAGTAATGCTGTTATAATGACAAAACTAATCATAATTTTCCATGGATCGCCATTTGCTTTTTTTGCTGTTAAAATAGCTATATACTCAAATAGTCCGGAATTTTTTACAACAGCAACAAAAAGCATCATGCCTATTAAAACGCCAATAGTATTAAAATCAACATGACTTAAACCAACTTCTGCAGGAAGTATGTTAAATAAAACCATAAGAAGTCCACCACCTAAAGCAGCCACGCACCTGTTGATTTTTTCTGAGATAATAGCTATCATGACGAGTGCAAATATAAGGATAGCTATTATTTGTTGAGTTATCATTATTACCGCCCTCCCTAGTATTAATATTTGTTTGATAAATAAATAGTAGTACTTTTTAATACAACTTGCAATTAAAGTATATAAAATTTACAAAAGAGGAAAAATAAATAGAATGCTTTTTTATATAAAAAATCTAATATTAAGTAAAAGAATATTTTAAAATATTATAAAAAAATCAGATTTCTGAAAAAAATGCAACCTCGAAATAAAATTATGCATTTTAGGGGTTGAAATGTAGTTAAATAAAGCATATAATGAATATAAAATAAAAATAAATTCATTATACTTATTAATCACTTATTTTAAAAAATTTAGTATTTAATAAAAGTATTAAAATAAGGAATTTTCATAAGTATTTTTATAACAATTTAAATTATAATTTTTAGGGAGGTTTTAAAATGGAATTATTAAATCAATTGGTACTTAGCATTAACGATATTATATGGACATATATATTAATTGCAGCGCTAATAGTACTGGGAATCTATTTCACGGTTAAGACAAAATTTGTACAATTTAGAAATTTAAAAGAAATGTTTAGGCTTTTAGGTCAAGGTGCATCTAAGGGAGATAAAAAAGAAGGACAAGTATCTTCATTCCAAGCATTTTGTATAAGTACAGCATCAAGAGTTGGAACAGGAAATATAGCAGGGGTTGCTATAGCAATTGTTGTAGGAGGACCTGGATCTGTATTTTGGATGTGGCTTATAGCTTTAATAGGATCAGCATCAAGTTTTGTGGAAAGTACATTAGCACAGATATTTAAAGTAAAAGATGGTAAAACTTTTAGAGGTGGTCCAGCTTATTACATGGAACAAGGTTTAGGAAAAAAATGGATGGGAACTACATTCTCTATCCTTATAACAATCTGTTTTGGATTTGTATTCAATGCAGTGCAAGCTAATACAATAGCACTTTCATTTAACGCTGCATTTGGAATAGATAGATTAGTGATGGGTATAATACTTGCAGTAGTAACAAGTATAGTAATATTTGGAGGAGTTCATAGAATAGCCAAAGTGTCAGAAGTTATAGTTCCTATATTGGCAGTGTTATATATATTAGTAGCTATATTTGTAGTTGTAACTAATATAGCACAACTTCCTAATGTATTTAAATTAATATTTGAAAATGCCTTTGGATTTAGAGAAATGTCAGTAGGTGCAATGGGTGGTATGATATTAGCTGGTATAAAAAGAGGATTATTCTCAAATGAAGCAGGTATGGGTAGTGCCCCTAATGCTGCAGCAACAGCAGATACATCACATCCTGTAAAACAAGGTTTAATACAATCTTTAGGAGTATTTACAGATACAATAGTTATATGTACATGTACAGCATTTATAGTACTCTTATATTCTGATTATGCAACTAGCGGACTTCAAGGTATAGAGTTAGCTCAAGCAGCTGTGGTTCACCATATAGGACCAATGGGTAGTACATTCATTGCTGTAGCTATATTATTATTTGCATTTAGTTCTATAGTAGGAAACTATTATTATGGAGAATCTAATATAGAATTTATGAGTGGAAGCAAAACTACTTTAAATATATTTAGAGCATGTGTTGTAGGAATGGTTTTATTTGGGGCATTAACTCAAGTAGATATAGTTTGGAATTTAGCAGACTTATTCATGGGACTTATGGCTATAATAAACTTAATAGCAATATCACTTTTAGGAAAATATGCATTCATGGCATTAGATGATTATGCCAAGCAAAGAAAAGCAGGTATAAAAGATCCTGTGTTTGATGCATCTAGTATACCTGGACTTGAAAATGTTGAGTGCTGGAATAATAAAAAAAGAACAAAAAAAATTAGATAGAAAAGACTCCCATATATGTGGGAGTTTTTTAAATATCTTCAAAGGTTTCTAGGTATTTACAAAACTCTTTAAATTCAGTTATAGTTTTTATTTCTTGCAAATTTCTAATATCTATTATTATATTACTAGGTTTATGTAGAAGAAATTCCATATCAAATAATTCGCATTCAGTAAATCCTTTTTTAAAACTATATTTATAAGGTTTATATTTATTAAGATTACACTCGAAGTATTTTATTTTTGCATAACATAGTTTATGTATATTAAATAAAAGAGCTAAAGTAGAGTGCTTTAGAGCAAACTTATGAGAAAAATATTTTATAGTATGATATTTGTCGTGCTTAAATTCCCAAATAAAATCATCATTTAGAGAAAGAGAATATTTTTGCATTAGTTTATGCTTTTCAGATGTAAGCTTATTTATATTTTTAAATTTCATAAACCCTCCAATTTATAAATATTCAATTGATAGTAGTTGTTATTATATATTAAAGTATAAAGTTTAAAATGTATAAAATATATATTTTATATAGAATATTATATTAGTATAAATAAAAACAATGTATAAAAATGAAGGCTTAAATACAGTGGCTAAAAAGATTACTAATATGTTAATATAGAATAAGTAAAAATTAAAAAGGAATGAATAAAAAATATAAAAATGACTACAATTCAATTGAACATAAGTTCGTTTAATAAGGAGATTAATATATGAATATGAAGCCTTTAGATATATTATATAAATATTATGGATATACAAGTTTTAGAAAAGGGCAAGAAAATATTATAAATTCAATAATAAACAAAACAGATGTACTTGCCATAATGCCAACAGGTGGAGGTAAATCTATTTGTTATCAAGTACCAGCTTTAGTATTAGAAGGAATAACAATAGTAATCTCTCCATTAATATCACTTATGAAAGACCAAGTAGATACCTTAAAAACTATGGGTATTGAAGCTGAACTTATAAATAGTTCTCTTTCAGCCAATGAATATAACTTAGTGTTAGAAAACATAAAAGAGGATAAATACAAAATAATATATGTAGCACCAGAAAGGTTAGATAGTTTAGATTTTATAAATTTAATAAAATCTAAAAATATAAGTCAAGTTGCAATAGATGAAGCACATTGCGTTTCTCAATGGGGACATGACTTTAGAGTAAGCTATAAAAGAATTCCATACTTTATAAGAAGCTTAGAAACTAGACCTATAGTTACTGCTTTTACAGCAACTGCGAGTAGTGAAGTTAGGGAAGATATTGAAAAAATATTAAATCTTAATAATCCAGATATTTATATAACTGGCTTTGACAGAGAAAATTTATCTATAAATATAGTTAAATCATCATCTAAAAATAGATATTTGCTAGATTATATAGAAAATCATAAAAATGAGTGTGGAATAATTTATGCAGCAACTAGAAAAGAAGTAGAAAGTATTTATGAAGGATTATTAAAAAGAAATTGTTCAGTATCTAAATATCATGCAGGATTATCTACAGAAATTAGAAAAGAAAATCAAGAGAACTTTATAAATGATGATATAAAAATAATGGTAGCAACAAATGCCTTTGGTATGGGTATAGATAAGCCTAATATTAGATGGGTTGTTCATTATAATATGCCACAAAGTATAGAAAACTATTATCAAGAAATAGGTAGAGCAGGAAGAGATGGAGAAGACAGTGAATGTATTTTGCTATTTGCTCCAGGAGATATACATACTCAAAAGTATTTAGTGGAAGTTGGTATTGAAAATCCTGATAGAAAAAGAGTTCAATATAAAAAACTTCAACAAATGGTAGACTTAGTTTATAGTAATATGTGTTATAGAAAAAGTATATTAAATTACTTTGGAGAAAGTGTTGAAAATGATTGTAATAATTGTAGTAACTGCTTGAATGAAGGTGAAGTAGTAGATAAGACATTAGATGCACAAATGGTTATATCGTGTATTGCTAGAATGAAAAGAGGCTATGGAGCTACTATGATTATAGATGTCCTTAGAGGCTCTAAAAATAAGAAAGTATTAGAACTTGGATTTGATAGTCTATCTACATATGGAATAATGAAAAAGTATTCTAGCGAAGATTTAAAAACATTTATAAATACCTTAATATCTCATGGATTTTTAGAAATAGTAGAAAACATAGGTATGAGAGGAAGTTATCCAACTATAAGATTAAATGAGCAATCAATGAAAGTTATAAAAAAAGAAATTAAAGTTGAATTTAAAGAAGCTAAGGTTACTAAATCTAAATATGTAGAAAATGAATTATATGAAAGATTAATAACTCTAAGAAGTGAAATATCTAAAAATGAAGGAATAGCGCCATATATGGTATTTGGAGATGCTACTTTAAGAAATATGGCAAGTATATATGCAACAACTAAAAATGAAATGATGAACATATCAGGAGTAGGGGAAATTAAGTATGAAAGATATGGTAAGTTGTTTGAAGAAGTAATAGAAAAATATTTAGTAGAAAAAAAAATAGATAAGGTAAGTGTGTTAAGTAATATAGAAAACACAAAAGGAAATAGTGTTAAAGATAGCGAATACTTTGAAGTTAGCACAGATAAAAAATTATATGAAAAATTAAAAGATTTTAGATTAAGTGTATCAAAATTAGAAGGTGTTTTACCTTATATGGTACTTAGTAGTAATACTCTTAAAGAAATAAGTGGAAGATATCCAATAAATGAAGATCAACTTAAAGATATAGGCGGAATAGGTCCTGTTAAGATAAATAAATATGGAGAAGATATTATAAACATAGTAAAAGAATATATCAATGAAAATAATATAAATCATAAATGGGAAGATAAAAAAAGACTTAAACTTATTTTAGATGGAGATAATAGAAAAAATGATGAAATAGTCTTAGATTTATTAAATCAAGGCAAAGATATAAAAGATGTCTGTGAAGAAGTGGAAGTGTCTATATCAACTGCTCTGGGATATATTTGTGATTATATAAAACAGAGACAAGGAATAAAGTTTGATATAGATGTAAAATCCATGTACTCTGAAACAGAAAAAGAAATGATATTAGACGCATGCAATAGGTTTGGAGATGAAAAGGTAAGTGCTATAAAGAAAGTGCTACCTGATTATATAAAGTATGAAAGTATAAGAGCTGTAATACTTGAAAAATATATGGAGAATTTAGCATAATTACAAAAGAGATAGTTTGTTTTATAAATAGGCTATCTCTTTTTACATACAAGAAATTTATAAAATTTTAGTATATAACAAAGGAAATGAAGTATAAATATAGAATTTAAGATTAATTAAAAGTAAATGGGGGAATTAGGGTGAAGAGATGGTATAAACTTAATTTAAGCTTAGGGCTAATGGGAATCTTAATTTTTATTGCTAGTATGATGTTTTTTAAGAAAGTGCCTCTATTTTTACTTCCAGCTATGTTTGGATTAGGCATTGCTTTTAAAAGTTTTAAAAATATTTATAAAAATGAAGCCCCAAATATAAA
>NZ_DATIRC010000337.1:0-4701 GCF_035470145.1 Romboutsia sp. | reverse complement strand
TATCATAAATCCAATACTTTTTGATGGTTTAGCATCATAACTAAATAAATAGTAGATAATGAAGCTTACAAAAAATGTAAGAATTAATCCTAAAAAAGGATTTAGAGTTGCTATATATGCAAAAAACCCTATAAGGACATTTATTATAGCGAGTAATATAGTAGTAGTTGATATATTAGCAGTATAATCTTCTCCTAATATACTTGGAGCTATCATCATTGCTGCTACTCCAACTATTAAGTTGTTTTTTCCAAATATACCAAATATCAAAATAGCTGCTAAAGCTATTAAAAATATTTTTATTCTAATTAAAGTTAGATTTTTTTTTGTATTACCTTTCATATCACATCACACCTTTGCAATTATTTTTATTACTTTGCATAATTATAAAATTTATTTTTAAAAATAATAAAGGATTAATTTTTATCAAAAATCCTTATCTATAAATACAACGTAAAAAATATGAACTTTAGTTCATGTTTTATTTTAATATTTTAATATTCTAAATTGAAAAAGTCAACTAAAAATGAACTTTAGTTCATATTTATTGATTAATATCTTAAATAAATATATAATTATCATAATAATGTGTAGGAATAGGTGATTATATGCAACAAAACATAAGAGAGCCTAAACAAAAGAGGGCTATAGAAAAAAAAGAAAGTCTTATAAATGCAGCTTTTCAGTTATTTAATGAAAAAGGTTTTTATAATACGAATTCAAAGGAAATTGCAAAAAAAGCAGGAGTATCAACAGGATTATTTTATAATTATTTTAATGATAAAAGTGATATTTTTTTAGAAATATTAAATAGAATATCTGAGAAAAATTATCTAGAATTAGAAAAAATTTTAGAAAAACTATCTAAAGAAAATGATAAAAAACAATTATTAAAAAGCTTTTTTATTGAAAATATAAAACTCTTATCTGAGTTGGCCTTTATTTATAAAGATATAGAAACAATAAAAAAAGAATATGAAGAAATAGGAAAATATAGGGATAAAAATAAACAACGTATAAAAATATTAATGATGAGCTTTTTTAATAAAATTAATGATGAAGAAAATATAAAAAATTTAGATATAAAATGGGAAATAATACAAACAACCATAGATGCAAATTATATATTAATATCAAAGTTAGAAAATAAAGATGATAAATTAAAATTCATAGATGAGATGGTATGTTTAATATATAATTATATGTTTTAAACTTTTCATAAGTTGTTTCAGAAAAATATTTTAGTAAAAAGTAAACATAGAACATAATGATATTAGAATTTAAAAATTTAAAAGGGGAAAAGTAATATGATAAAATCAAAACAATATGTAGCAGTGTTTCAAGCGATTCTTGCAGCTGCACTGTTTGGGATAAGTTCACCAGTATCTAAGTTTTTACTAGAAAAAATACCTCCTATGATTATGGCGGCACTACTATATCTTGGGGCAGGTATTGGTATGTTAATCATGAGCTTGATGAAAAACTCAAAGGGAATTAAACAGAAAGAAGCTAAAATTGGAAGAAAAGAGCTTCCATTTACTATAGGGATGATAGCCTTAGATATTGCTGCACCAATATTTTTGATGATTGGATTGAGTATGACTACAGCTTCAAATGCCTCATTATTGAATAATTTTGAGATTGTAGCTACATCTCTTATTGCTTTATTAATCTTTAAAGAATCAATTGGCAAAAGACTATGGATAGCAATTTTCTTTATTACTGTTTCAAGTATTATTTTATCAGTAGCTGACTTTAGTAGTTTCTCATTTTCAATAGGTTCAATATTTGTTTTACTAGCCTGTATCTGTTGGGGATTTGAAAATAATTGTACAAGAATGATGTCTTTAAAAGATCCCATGCAGATAGTAGTTATTAAAGGATTAGGATCTGGAGTAGGGTCGCTGATAATAGCATTTTTAACTAAAGAATATGTAAGTGATATAGGGTATATATTCATAGCCTTGATTCTAGGTTTCTTTGCCTATGGGTTAAGCATATTCTTTTATATAACTGCACAGAGAGAATTAGGAGCAGCAAGGACTAGTGCGTATTATGCAGTTGCACCTTTTATTGGTGTAGGACTATCTCTTTTAATGTACAATGAAACAATAACATGGAATTTTGTTATTGCAGTTATTCTAATGATTTTTGGTGCATATTATGCTGCTGTAGAAAAACATAATCATAATCATACTCATGAAATTATTAAGCATGAACATAGACATAATCACAATGACGGACATCATAATCATACTCATGAAGATTTTAAAAATGGAGAACATAGTCACGAGCATACTCATGAGCTAATAGAACACACTCATAGCCATACTCCAGATATGCATCATGACCACTCACATTAATCCAGGAAAGATGAACTTTTCAAAAGATTTTTTCTTCTCGTTTGACAGTTATTGATATATTAAGATGCAATAGGTATATTATATATATGAGGTGAGTAAATGTGGAATTAAATGACCATATATTAGATATATTTAGTAAGGATGAACAAGAACAGTTAAAGCTATTATTAAGGAAAATTGCAAATAATTAAGTCAACTCATTATGCTAGTTAAATTTAAGTATTGAAAACACTACTGTCTAACACAATATATTTTATTGCTTAAAAACTTTATCTAGTATTTTTAATATATCCAACAGATTAATTATAATTATTGATAATAAATACTATACTGAAATATAATTAATATGAAATAAATGTAAATATGAGTAAGTAATAGGTGTAAATTTAGGAGGTAAATATGAAAGTATTATTAGTAAACGGAAGTGCTCGTTTAAAAGGATGTACGTATACTGCACTTTGTGAAGTAGCTAAAACATTAGAAGAAAATGGAATTGAAACAGAGCTATTTCAATTAGGAGCAAAGCCTATATGTGGATGTATAGGATGTATGTCATGTAGAAAAACTGGTGAGTGTTTTATGAATGATAAGGTAAATGAATTTGCTAAAATGGCTAAGGAAGCTGATGGATTTGTATTTGGTTCACCAGTTCATTATGCATCGGCATCAGGAGCACTTACTTCATTTTTAGATAGAGTATTTTTTAGTGCAGGAGCAAATCTTTCTTATAAGCCAGGAGCAAGTATAACAAGTGCTAGAAGGGGTGGAACTACTGCAACATTTGACCAGCTTAACAAGTATTTTACAATAAATAATATGCCAGTTGTAAGTTCTCAGTATTGGAATATGGTACATGGAAATACACCAGAGGAAACATTACAGGACTTAGAAGGAATGCAAGTTATGAGGATTTTAGGTAAGAATATGGCTTGGTTACTTAAGTGTATAGAACTTGGTAAGCAAAATGGAATAGGTATACCTGAAAGAGAAGAAAAAGTAGCAACTAACTTTATAAGATAAATAATTTAACTCGTTGTGCTAGTTAAATTTAAGTATTGAAAACACTACTATCTAACACAAGATATTTTATTGCTTAAAAACTTTATCTAGTATTTTCAATATATCCAACAGATTAACTAGCACAACAGATTAAGTTATTTTAAAAGTATTGATTTATATCAGTACTTTTTTTATTATATAATTTGTATGCCAATAAAATGAAATTAACACGAAATAAGAGGAGGCGTTTATATGTAGTATCAACATTTGTTCATTGATGTAAGATTTCAAAATTAGTTTTATAAATAATAATATCAAAACCGGAACTGTAGATAGGTTTGTGTAAAAACAAATCTATCTACAGTTCTTTTTGTATTAACTAATAGTAAATTTGGAATTGATTTATATATAATGTTTGATTTAAATATAAAAACAACACAAAAACCAAAAAATAAACATGGATTTAACGCTGCTTTAATATAGAATTAACAAAATGATTCTAATATATAGTTAAAGGATAGATAAAAATAGCAACAATACATTTGGCAAATAATGTTGCTTTAATGCATAAAACAACATAAAAACCAAAAAACTAACATGAAATTAACATTTAGTTAATACAGAATTAACAAAACATTATTAATATATAGTTAAAGGATAAATAAAAAAAACAAAATTCACATAATAAAGATTGAAATAAAACTAAGGAGGGAAGAGATGAACATTATTACTGACCATCATGTTCATTCAGAATTTTCAGGTGACTGTAATACACCAATAGATGATGTAGTAAAAAGAGCTATAGAATTGGGATTAAAAGAAGTAATGTTTACAGATCATCAGGACTTTGATTATCCAAGTGATGAGATATGTTTTGAAATAAACATTGAAGAATATGTAGAAAAGATAAAAAAACTTAGAGAAAAATATAAAGAAATAGATATTTTAATGGGTATTGAAATTGGATATCAACCTGATTTAAACGATAAAATAAATAATTTATTAAATTCACATCCATTTGATTTTGTAATATGTTCAATACATGCATGGAATGACATAGAACTTGATACAGGTGATTTATTTAAAGGAAAAACTCAAGAAGAAGGATATAGAGAATACTTTGAAAATCTTAAATACTGTGTTGAACATTTTGACAACTGCGACGTATATTGACATCTAGATTTTATAGTTAGATATGGAAATTTTGAAAATAAAACTTTAAGATATGAAGATTATAAAGATATTATAGATGAAATATTAAAAATCATTATAAACAATGGAAAAGGAATTGAAATTAACACTTCAGGATTAAGGTACAACCTTAATACTATGCATCCTA
>NZ_DATIRC010000336.1:0-1716 GCF_035470145.1 Romboutsia sp. | reverse complement strand
CGCACCTGGTTTGGGACCAGGGGGCCGGGGGTTCGAGTCCCTTCACCTCGACCAATAACATATGGTGGGTATAGCTCAGTTGGTTAGAGCGCCAGATTGTGGCTCTGGAGGTCGTGAGTTCGACTCTCATTATCCACCCCATTAATATGATCCATTAGCTCAGTCGGTAGAGCACCTGACTTTTAATCAGGGTGTCCCGCGTTCGAGTCGCGGATGGATCACCATTTATATTTTAATAGTGTGGCGACATAGCCAAGTGGTAAGGCAGTGGACTGCAACTCCTTGATCCCCAGTTCGAATCTGGGTGTCGCCTCCATAAAATGTGCGCCTATAGCTCAACTGGATAGAGTGTCTGACTACGAATCAGAAGGTTAGGGGTTCGAGTCCCTTTGGGCGCACCATATACGCGGGATTATAGCTCAGCTGGGAGAGCACCTGCCTTACAAGCAGGGGGTCACAGGTTCGAGCCCTGTTAATCCCACCAGTAACCTCTAGTGAATTTCACTAGAGGTTTTTTATATTATAAAATGATTTAAAGCAGCTAAATAAATTTTTATTTTGCATCTTTCTACAAACCTATTAATTTACATAAAATGGTATATTGAACTGAAAAAATGTCAAGATTCATAATAAATGTAAAATAGGGAGGATGAACTATGTCTAAAGTAAATAGAATATCAAATAAAGATAAAGAAAAGCAAAAACTACTAAATGAAATAAAAAGGGCTAAATTAGATGTAAAAACAGCAGAATATTTTTTTCAATTTGTAAGTGATCCAGAGTTAGTAGATGTAGCTATATATGAATTAGAAGCCAAAAAATCTAGATATAGATATTTAATAAAAGTTGCAAAAGAAAAAGGTATAAAAAAATCATTGCAAGAATCACTTATAGAAGCGATGGCTAAGTAATTTTAAGGAGATGATATTATGTATATAGTTTTTGGGAATGAAATAATCGATAGTAGTGAAATAAAAATAGCAATAGAAGATAATAGTAATTTTATAGTTGAAAAAGATATGACTAAAGGAACTAAAAGAGAAGATACACTAGCATACCAAATAAGTGTAAGTGTAGATGAACTAAATGAGATAATAAAGGAAAACTATGAACTTGAAGAATTAGAAAGTGAAGATTTATTTGATGAATATATGACATTAGCAGATGAGTTAGCTATGGAACTAGAAGAAATTATGCCAGAAGATGTTATAATGAATGCTAGAGCTTATAAATGGGACAACTCAGAGAATACTATAAAAGTAGTTATAGCTATGGGTCATATAGAATTAGGAGAATTGAAGCTTGCAGATATAACTAAAAGATTATTATCACAAACAGATTAATAATATAAATTAAAATTTTAATAGTGAAAAATATAAAGAGTAGTGTGAAAATTGATTGTTTTATAAAGAAATATTAAATTTTTGAATAAAATAATCAATTTTACACATTATAATGATGTTAGTTAAAATGTTACTAAATAAGCTATACTAGTAAATATAGTTTATGAAATTAAGTTTAAAATGAAATTTTATTAAAAAAAATAAAAAAAATTCATAAAAAGTGTTGACGATGTTAAATTAAGATGATATAGTATTACTTGTCCTTAAGAAAAGGGCAAACAAGAAAATGAACTTTGAAAATTAAACAGTAGGTTAATTTATAGAATTTGAAACAAACCAAACAAACAAAGCCAGATATATAACAGTATCTGAG
>NZ_DATIRC010000335.1:0-1759 GCF_035470145.1 Romboutsia sp. | reverse complement strand
AATAATAAGTAGTATTATGACTCTGATAGGTATTGGGGTATTATCATTAGAGGCAGATTTTTCTATAAATATAGGAGACTTTTTAACTTTAATATGTGCTTTTGGATTTGCATTTCATATAGTATTTACAAGTGAATTTGTATCAAAAAATAATCCGATAGTATTAACGGCTATACAATTCAGTGTTGCATTTGTACTTTCTTTAATTGCTCAAATATTTACAGGTCAAATGAAAATAGATGCAGGAATGAATGGATACTTAGGTGCTTTATATCTAGGAATATTTAGTACTACTATAGCTTTTTTACTTCAAAGTATATGCCAAAGATTTGTTGAAGGAACTAAAACCGCTATAATACTTTCAACAGAAGCTGTATTTGGAACTTTATTTTCGATATTAATATTAAAAGAGGTAGTTACATTAAGAATGATTTTAGGAAGCATTATTATATTTATATCAATCATAATGGCAGAAACTAAATTATCTTTCTTAAAAAATAAAAATATATATATTGAAGAAGTATGTGGTGAGGCAATACAAGAAAATGAAAATGAGTAATTAAAACTCAGAATATGATTTAAAATTTTAATTTATATTTTGAATTTAAGTTGATAAATCCAAGCTAAAGATGATACACTATAAAAGGAAATGATTTCCAAAAAAATATTTTGAATTTATTGTTTAACATAAAAAAGCTCGGGTATATATAGAGTATAACAATTTAAATAATAAATTAAAATTTATATAAAATAAATATGATGGAGGGAATAATTATGAAAAAGTTTGTTTGTACAGTATGTGGATATATACATGAAGGGGAAGCTGCACCAGAAAAGTGTCCAGTGTGTAAGGTAGGAGCTGAAAAGTTCAACGAAATGAGTGGAGAAATGGTTTGGGCTGACGAGCACAGAATAGGTGTAGCTCAAGGTGTAGATGAAGACGTATTAGAAGGATTAAGAGCTAATTTTACTGGTGAATGTACAGAAGTTGGTATGTACTTAGCTATGAGTCGTCAAGCTGATAGAGAAGGATATCCAGAAGTTGCAGAAGCTTACAAGAGAATAGCTTTCGAAGAAGCAGAACATGCAGCTAAGTTTGCAGAATTATTAGGAGAAGTAGTTGTTGCTGATACTAAAGCTAACTTACAAGCAAGAGTTGAAGCTGAATACGGAGCAACTGAAGGAAAATTAAAATTAGCTAAGAGAGCTAAAGAATTAGGATTAGATGCTATACATGATACAGTTCATGAAATGTGTAAAGATGAAGCTAGACATGGTAAAGCATTCTTAGGTTTATTAGAAAGACATTTTGGAAAGAAAAACTAATTAAATATTAATATATATGGAGAAGGCTTATGCTTTCTCCATTTTTATATGTACTAAAGGAAGATATTAAGGATATGAGAAATATAAATTAGTTTACTATGGACATAATGATGTTAAATATTTACAATTAAACTTAGTATAAATATAAAAAGGGGCGTATTATGAAACTAGTATCAGTAAGAAAATGTGATAATTATGAATATGAAAATGTAAAAAAATCAGTTGATAAAATGTTAAAAGATATAGGTGGAATAGATAAATATATAAAACTAAATAGTAAAGTTTTAATAAAGCCAAATTTACTTATGAAAAAAAGACCAGAAGAAGCAACAACAACTCACCCTATGGTTGTAAAAGTGATTTGTGAAAAATTAATAGAGTTAAATTGTGAAATAATAATAGGAGATAGTCCTGGAGGACCTTATACTTTAGG
>NZ_DATIRC010000334.1:0-5898 GCF_035470145.1 Romboutsia sp. | reverse complement strand
ATAAGATTAAATAGATAGAGCCTGTAGGGAAATTTCCCTACAGGTTCTATCTATGTATAAGATTTTTTCAAAAGGATAAGATTAGGTATATATGGAAAAATTAAATAATAAATGATAATTTAAAAATAATCTGGATAAGTATAAATACAAGGAGTGCTAAAATGCAAAAACAAAAGCAAGCAATAATACAAAGTTCACTAGGATCTGTATTTTCTGTTTTTAGTGAAGAAGAATTAAAAAAAATAACAGATGATAAAAAGCGAAGTGTAGCAATCTCAGGAAAGATAAATAGTCCTGGAATAATAGAAGTTCCCCAAGGAGCTACTTTAGCACAAGTTATCAACCTTGCAGGAGGTTTATTAAATGATCGTGGATTTAAAGCAGCTCAACTTGGAATGCCATTTGGAGGATTTTTGACAGAAGATAGCTTAGATAAAGAATTAGATTTTACATTATTTGATGAAGATATTAGTAGAAATATAATAATACTTTCTCAAGAAGACTGTATAATACAATATTCTAAATTCTATGTAGACTACTTAATCGGAAAAATGCATGAAGGCGCACTTGAGCATTATGAAGTAGCTAGAGAAGAAATACTTAGAATATGGAAGCTCTTAGATAGAGTAAGTAAAGGAAAATCAAATATGCGTGATATATTTCTTTTAAGAAGGCTTGCAAGTACTGTAAAAGAAAAAGTAAATCAAAAACACAATATAATGGAGGAAATTATAGATAAGTTTTATGAAGAAATAAAAGAGCATATAGAAGAAGATAGATGTTATACATCACAATGTAATCACCTTATAAAATTAACAATTACAACAAAGTGCATAGGATGTGGAGCTTGTAAAAGAGTATGTCCCGTTGACTGTATACATGGAGAACCTAAAAAGCAACACTACATAGACTACAATAGATGTACTCATTGCGGACAATGCATAGCAGCATGTCCTGTTAATGCTATAACTGCAGGAGACAATACATTTAGATTTTTAAGAGATTTAGCTACACCAAATAAAGTTGTAATAACTCAAATGGCACCAGCTATAAGGGTTACAATTGGAGAAGCTTTTGGATTTGAACCAGGAACAAATGTAGAAAATAAACTAGCAGCAGCACTTAGAAAACTAGGTGTAGATTATGTATTTGATACTACATGGGCTGCAGATTTAACAATAATGGAAGAAGCTGCAGAACTTCAAGAAAGACTTGAAAAGCACTTTAAAGGAGACAAAGATGTTAAACTTCCAATACTTACTTCATGCTGTCCTGCATGGGTTAAATTCATAGAACAAAACTATGGTGATATGCTAGATGTTCCATCATCCACAAAGTCACCTATGCAGATGTTTGCAACAATAGCAAAAGATATTTGGGGAAGAGAACATGGACTTGAAAGAGACCAAATTACATCAGTTGCAATTATGCCATGTGTTGCAAAAAAATACGAAGCATCAAGGCTAGAGTTTTCAAGAGGACTTAACTATGACGTAGATTATGTAATAACAACTAGAGAACTTATAAAAATATTTGAGGTTTCAGGAATAAATTTAAGTGAAATTGAAGATGAGCCAATAGATCAAGTAATGGGAGAATATACAGGAGCAGGAGTTATATTTGGTAGAACTGGTGGGGTTATAGAAGCAGCTACAAGAACAGCAGTAGAGAAAATGACAGGGCAAAGAGTTGATAATATAGAGTTTGAAGCTCTTAGAGGATGGGATGGATTTAGAGCCTGTGAACTTGAAGTAGGAGATATAAAACTTAGAATAGGAATTGCCTATGGACTTAAAGAAGCTGGTAAAATGCTTGATAAAATAAGAAGTGGTGAAGAATTTTTCCATGCAATAGAAATCATGGCATGTACATGTGGTTGCGTAGGAGGAGGAGGACAACCTAAAGCAAAAAAAAGATTAGAAACACTACAAAAAAGAGCAGAAGGATTAAATGCAATAGATAGATCTCTACCTCTTAGAAGATCATATGAAAATCCTGCTGTTTTAGCTATATATGATAAATATTTAGATTATCCACTAAGTCATAAGGCACATGAACTTTTACACACTAAGTATTTTGTAAAAGTTAAAGATAATAAATAAAAATTAGTTAATACAACAAAATAATTTAAAAAAATACAAGATATAAGTATATCAAATGCTATATTTTGTATTTTTTTTGCAAAACAAAGCAGAATAAAAGTTTAATTATAAAGAAAATAAAGAAAATATAATCTTATTCGGAAAATATTGTCGAAAAAAAGGGAAGGTGTTATACTTATACTTGAATTTTGGTTAATGTATTGTAATAATTTAATAATAGATATATTGACTTATACAACTTAATATTTTAAAGTGATTACAATAAATTAATCGAAAGAAATAATTTATATGAGGTGTGCGAAAATGAGTGGAAACACAAACAGTACTAAAAAACTTAATTTAACTGCTTTAATACTGATGATATTTACATCGGTATTCGGTTTTGCAAACATGCCAAGATCATTTTATCTAATGGGCTATGCTGCAATACCATGGTATGTACTAAGTGCAGTGGTATTCTTTATACCTTACGCATTTATGATGGCAGAATATGGAGCAGCTTTCAAAAAAGAAAGCGGAGGAATGTATTCTTGGATGGAAAAGTCGATAGGACCTAAATATGCATTCATAGGAACATTCATGTGGTATGCATCTTATATTGTATGGATGGTAAACGTATCTTCATCTTTATGGATACCTCTTTCAAATGCAATATTTGGACAAGATTTAACATCTACTTGGGGAGTGCTTGGATTAAGTTCTACACAAGTTTTAGGTATACTAGGAGTTTTATGGATAATAGCTGTTACAACG
This sequence comes from Romboutsia sp., assembly GCF_035470145.1. Taxonomy (GTDB): domain Bacteria; phylum Bacillota; class Clostridia; order Peptostreptococcales; family Peptostreptococcaceae; genus Romboutsia_D. The sequence continues at coordinate 3,043 of NZ_DATIRC010000334.1, read as the reverse complement.
ATAGCTAGTAAAGGTGTTGAGAAAATAACAAAAGTTACTTCTATAGGTGGTACATTCGTTGCATTATTAAACATAGTGTTACTTGTAGGAGGAATTGCAGTAGTTGTCTTAAATGGTGGTCAATTTGCAGAGCCAGTAAGTGATATGGCAAAAGCATTTACAAATTCTCCAAATCCAGCTTATCAAACATCATCATCTGTATTAGGATTTGTAACATTTGCAATATTTGCATTTGGTGGACTTGAAGTTTTAGGCGGATTAGTTGATCAAACTGAAAATGCTGAAAAAACGTTCCCTAAAGGTCTTGCAATATCAGCAATAGTTATATCTGTAGGATATGCAGTTGGTATATTTGCTTGTGGTATGTTTACTAATTGGAATGATATATTATCTTCTGATAGTATACACATGGGTAACGTTGCATATGTTCTTATGAACAACTTAGGATATCAAATAGGTCAATCAATTGGAATGACTGAAGCGGTTTCTTTAACTATGGGTGCATGGACAGCTAGATTTGTTGGATTCTCAATGTTCTTAGCACTTACTGGAGCATTCTTCACATTAGCATATTCTCCGCTTAAAACTTTAATCCAAGGTGCGCCTAAAGAATTATGGCCTGGAAAAATGGGAGAAATAGAAAATGGTATGCCAATAAATGCTATGAAAGTTCAAGCTGGAATGGTTATAGTTATGATATTATTAATATCATTTGGAGGAAAGAAAGCTAGTGAGTTCTTCACAACATTAGTTCTTATGACAAATGTTGCAATGACAATACCATATGTATTCTTGTCTTCTGCTTTCCCAGCATTTAAGAAAAAGCAATTAGAAGGTAAGATAGAAAAGCCATTTGTAATTTACAAATCATATAAAGGAGCTTTATTTGCTGCTATTATAGTAGGTGGTATGGTTGGATTTGCTAATGTATTTACTGTATTAGAGCCATTTAAATCAGGTACTCCATTTAACGGGATAATGATGATAGCAGGACCAGTTGTATTTGGAATAATTGCTTTAGTATTATATACTGTATATGAAAATAAACATGTGAAAAATTCAAACAAAGATTGTAAAAAAGCTAGCTAATAATTGAATTTTAAATATAACACATAAAAGTCCCCTTTAATGAAAAGGGGACTTTTTATTATGAACATCAATGCATTTTTATAAAAAATAATAGATAAAAATTTAAACAATAGAAATAATAAACTTAAAGAAAAAAATAAAAACTTATAAAGAAATGAGTGTAAATATATGAGCCATAAAAAAGTATTTCTACAAGATATAAAAGAAAATCATAATTTAAAAACATCACTTATGATAATGAAACGTCTTTACAAAGACGGTGATAAAGTTGTATATATGCTTAGTGATAAAAGTGGGCAGATAAAAGCTAAATTACCTGCTAAAAGTAAGCCGGAAATAGGGCAAGTAATAGAAATAGACTGTAAAAAAGAAATAGTATTAGATGTTTCAAGTTTCAAAATAACAACAAATTCTAATTTAGAAGATTATCTACCAACAGTTAAAAGACCTATTGAAGATATAATGATTGACATAGAAGAAATATCAAAAGAATGTATTACATCTCAAGAAGGTATAAGTTTAAATGATTATTTCTTTAAGGACGAAGAATTCATAAAAAAGTTTAAACAAGCTATAGGTGGAGTTTCTATGCATCACAACTACATAGGTGGACTTGCAGAACATACTCTTAATGTAATGTATTTAACAAAGGTACTTTGTGATAGATACGATTGTAAAAGAAGAGAAATAGCAGTATTAAGTGCAAAACTACATGATATAGGAAAAATGTATGAACTTGACTATAATGGGCCATTTAAATATACCCTACAAGGTGAATTAGAAGGGCATATTTCTATAGGAATTCAACTAATAGATAGAGCTTTAAATAATATTGATAATACTTTTAGTGAAGATTTTATAAGAAGAATCAAAGGGTGTATAATACAACATCATGGAAAAGTTGAATATGGTTCACCAAGAGCTGCGAACATGGAAGAGTCTTTTATATTAAATTATGCCGACACTGTTGATGCAACTATGAATAAAATAGCTATAATTAAGGAAAATAGTGAAAGTGGTAGATGGTCTGATTATGATAGAAGAATAGAAACAAAGCTTTATTTATAGTAGGTATTTTAATATGCATTCTAAGATATTAGATTATGTAAATAAATGTATAAATGATAAAAAAGATTTTACAATACGAATAGACTGTAACGGTAAATTATACAAGCCTGCATCTGGTTTTGTAATTAGCATTACACCACTTATAAATATAGGAATGGATACTTTTGAAATCATTAAATATATAACATCAGCTAAAAATATCGATATAGATGGCAAAAGTCACAAACTATATTTAGGTGGATGGTTTGAAAATAATAAAGATAAGTTAACTACTGATATATCAGTAGTTACAGAATCTATAGATGAAGCTATACAAATAGGAAAACATTGTAATCAAAATGCCATATATAATATATCAAAACAAGAAGTTATTTACTTATAAAGGTATTTATAAAAACCAACATAAAGTTAGTTAAAGTGACACAATTTCGGAAAATATTCATATTATATATAGAGGTAAATATAAGGGGGTATTTAAATGTATAATTGGATATATCCAAATCCTAAACAATTTCAAAATTCAATAGATTTAATAGCAAAGTCAATAGAATCAGAAAGAAAAGATTCACAATTTTATCAATGGTTAATAGATAATATACCAGTAAATGAACTTTCAACTAGACAAGCTAATAGAATAAGAAAGACTATTGAAGGTATAAGAGATGATGAACTTAGACATAACAAAATGTTTAAAAAAATGTATTACCAACTTACAGGACAGCAAATATCACCACCTGAAGAAGAGTTTATTCCACCTGAGAACTTTAGAATAGGTATAGAAGATGCAATGATGGGAGAACTTGAAGCTGTTAGAAAATATAGAGAAATAATGAATGGATTACCTAGTGATTATTATAGAGACAAGGTATTTAATATACTATCTGAT
>NZ_DATIRC010000333.1:0-1627 GCF_035470145.1 Romboutsia sp. | reverse complement strand
GTTTATATGTCGGTAAAAAAAACATTTTTTTAAAAATAATTTTTTATTTACTATTAACGAAGGGATTTATTCAGTCAACTATACTCAATATCTAGAATTGTATATTTTTTTTGTTGACGGCAAAGACTTTAACGAGATGATGGGGTCTGTAGGACATTTTTGCCTGACGCAAGCCAGGGGCATCCATGTCTGATTCCCTGTTGATATATCTATATTTTGTGCAAACACGTTCTGCCACCTCCTGGTTTATTGCCTTATAGATACCGTCATAATACGGGGATCCTTTTTCATAATGAATCACCACAGTTTCCTCATCCATTTTTTCATATACCGAAATTGCTTCAATTTTTTCATTTACCCTAAGTACCAGCCCTGATAAATCAAGGTCAAAAAAATGTTTCATAGAGTATATAATAGCTTTTTTCTCATTTTTCAAGATTTTATCTGATTCACAGTCTCTCCAAAGACACCATCTTTTCAGAAACTTTCTTACTTCTTCCATGTTTTCTTTGGAAATATCCTCAGTTGTGTATATATTTTTTTTTTTGAATTTATTAAGGCGATTTCTAATTTTCCGAAATTTTTCCCCTTCTAGTTTAGCTAGCTCAGATGATAAATACACATAATCAAAATAACCTCTCTGGGGAATAAATTCTAGCTTGGGGAAATTTTTTGTAAGGTATACTTTTGATGTATGATCAATAAAGCCTAAGGAATAGTTTGATTCTACATTTTTTGCCAGTTTTAAGACTTGATAACAAATTTCTCGATCGTGTCTGCCCATTGGATTCCGGAATTGGACTTGATTGTTAATTATGGTCATAATGATAAGGTGATTTTTAATAAGGGTATAATGATAATGGGCATAGTCATTCCAACTTATCATGGTGGTAAAAAGCTGATCACTGTGAAATGGTGGAAATTTTTTATAATATCTATCAAACAGAGGTTTATCCTCTAAATCCAGTGGTTTAAAATCATCTATTGAGAGCATCTTATTCTTTTTTTTGACAATATTTCATAGGAACATAGTCGTTAAGAGGATTAAAGCCAATATGTGTATAAAATCTGCTCTGTCCAGGTTCTGAAATTAAGCCTATCCATGATATTTTTCTTGATAGGCAAAAATCTATTAGTTTTTTTACTAGACGTTTGCCAATACCATACCCACGATAATTAGGAAGAACAACTAGATCCTGGATATATGCATCAGATACTCCATCGGAAAGCAGGCGACCCATTCCTACTGCCTTTCCGTTACAGGGGTTAATGGCAACAAAAAAAGCGTAACTTCCCTGTATTAGCTTTTTTATGTTTGTTTGTTCATCTGATTCTTTCCACCAACCACCAGCTTTGTACAGATTTATTACTTCTCTTTCTGGCCACTCTGTAACCATCTTAATTTCAACATCCGTGTACTTTGTTTCCGTTATCATTTAAATCAAATAATTTTGACCAGTAATTTTATCCAGAGCAATATTATTCAATGAATAGACAAAGTATATTTTTTTACTTAGTTTTTGTAATACTATCTTTTTTTTTACATGTGTATATTCTTTCCCGAAATTTTGCAAGACGCAGGATTTCACTAAAGGTCAAATTTCATTATAGTCTCATTACTCTCATC
>NZ_DATIRC010000332.1:0-2847 GCF_035470145.1 Romboutsia sp. | reverse complement strand
GAACAGTGGAGCAAAAAACAAAGCAAACGTACTTGGATAGATTCTTAAGATATATTTAAAAAATTCATATTTTTAAGAAAAAAATATTAAATTACAAAAGTTACAAATTTGTCGAAAGTATGTTGATTAATGTCGAATCGTGTTAGAATATGTAATACGAATCAATAAAGCAAGGCAATGTAACCTAGTGCCTATTTTATATAGGCTCTGGGTTTATTTTTTTGTCCCTTTTTGCGAAAAATATGTCGGAAAATGTCATGAAAAAGTTTTTCTAATATTTTACGTTTCGTTACTTTTTTTCGTTATATGAACTAAGTCGAAAACGAAAGGAATCAATATATGCAAAAAGTGATAATAATATCTGATAATAATATGAAAATAGAGAAACTAATGACATTGGAAGAATGCATAGCACACCATGAAGATGCAGTTAAAAAATTTGCAAATGAATGTGCGAATACTACTAAAGATATTTTCAATAACATATTGGACTTTGATGATTTCTATAGCGAAGGAATGATAGAGTTAATGAAGTCATATGAAAAATACGAACCAAAAAATACATTCAACACATTCTTACATGAAAACTTGAATAACTTAAGAATAGATACAATGCGAATGATAAATGCAAAAAAGAGAAATACGGAACAACGTATAGTGTCATTCGATAATGAGTTGGAAGATGGAACTTTTTTAAGCGATGTGGAAGGTGATTTTGATAATAACTATTCGTTAATTGAATTTGATGAAAGTATAGCCGATGCAATGTCAAAGTTAACCGATGAAGAAAAAAGTATTTTTGATTTTTTGATAAACAATGAAAAGACAAAGAAAATATTAGCAAAAGAATTAGGTATAACTAGACCTACATTAGATGTTAGAATCACAAAAGTAAAAGATAAGATAATTGGTTTACTTCCAGAATACATTAATTATTAAAGGAGTGATAATATGCAATTATGTACATGTGGCAATAAATTAAATGGTTTTCATGGTGTTTCTGTATTTGATACATACATAAGTACAGTTACACAATGTCCAGATTGCAATAGGAGAATACATAGGATGTTTAGCATAACTTCGGAGAGTGTGTTTTTAGATGGAGAACTGGAGTCCTCAGTATTAATAAAGGAAACGAAAAATTGTGAAAACAAAGAAGAAAATCAGTAAATAGTATTGACCAAATACATACCATCTGTTAATATATAGTTATTAACAAAACATTGGGAGGTATTGGATATGTCAGAACAAAATAAAAAAACAATAATTAATGGATACAAAAAAATATGTAGAACTTTCTCTTTCGCATTTGAAGAAGGTCACAAAGCATTAGAGCATTTAGAATATGCTAGTATGAACTTTAGAGGTGGAAAGTCTGGTTATATAGTTAAACTTCTATTAGAAGATAAGGAAAGAATGGAAGAAACAAGAGCCAACTATGCCAAGAATAGAAAGAGCGAAAAGTAGAAAGTTTGGTTAGGAGCAATAAATGAAAAAGAGTAAAAGGTTAGCAGTAACTGGATTAACGATAATTACATTACTAAGTGGAGCAGTGGCTACTGTTAATCATGTGACTGCACTAGAAGGTGAGTTAGCATCTAAAAACAAACAAATCCAAGAGTTTAAAGAGGTTAACTTACAACAAAAATCTAAAATGGATAAAATTAGTAATGAATTAGAGGAAGAAAAAGTAGAAAACGAAGTTTTAAAATGTACTAATTCGGAACTATTACAAAAAAATTCTAAATTAGAAAAACAAGTTTCAGAAAAGGTGTATCCCACCCAGATAGCAAAAAATAGTGGATCACCAATAAAAATAACTATGACTTTTTATGGTGATGGTGCAAGTGAAAATGGTGGATATGTAGGCATAGGTGCATATGGAAATAAATTAGTAGATGGAACGGTAGCATCTAATTATTATCCAAAAGGCACACAGTTTACATACAATGGAAAAATATATACAGTTATGGACAAAGGTGGTTCGAATTTTAATGGTGCTAACCGATTAGATGTATTCGTTCCAAGAAAATCTGGAGAGAGTAACAGAGCATACAAACAAAGACTGCTTAACTTAGGCAGACAAACAGTTACTATGTACAGAAGATAGGTTTTATAGCCTATCTTTTTTTTTACATTTAGTTGATTTTTTTCGTTATATGTCTTATAGAAAAAGGAGGTATAACATGAAAAAAATATTTGTTATAATGGGTAAAGCATCTTCTGGAAAAGATACTTTAGTCAAGATGTTATCAGAGCAATTAGAAATACCAATGGCAGTAAGTTTTACTACTAGACCGATGCGAGATGGAGAAACACAAGGAGTAGAGTACAACTTTATAACGCAAAAAGAGTTTAAAGATCAGTTAGAAAGTGGAGAAATAGTCGAGCACACATCTTATAATGTTGCAAGTGGAGAAACATGGTACTATGGATTAACTAAATCTGAATTAGAAAAAGCAGACTATGTAATAGCAATAGTGAATCCAGAAGGATTAAGGTTATTGAAATACTATTATGAAGATAAAGTAGTTCCTATATTTATAAACAGTAAACCAGATGTTAGAATAAAAAGATATTTAAATAGAGATATAATGGATGAAGAAAAGGTTGCAGAATGTTGCAGACGATTCTTGGCAGACAAAAAAGACTTCGAGAGATTAATTCCTAATTATGAGATTTTTAATAATGATGAAATAATAGATGCATATCAAACTTTAGAGCATATTGTTAGAAGGGAAAAAGCAAAAGATATATTAGAGAGTGCCAGAGAGGGATTTCTTAGAGATGCAACGAGGTCTTTATGTTCCTAAAGTTAAGTTTACCGTTGCCACCATCAGTAAATGA
>NZ_DATIRC010000331.1:0-7424 GCF_035470145.1 Romboutsia sp. | reverse complement strand
TTTAACAACTTCTAGTTCTTTACTTTTATTAATAGAAATTCCCGATGATATATTATTTAATGATGATATACTCATATTTTCCTTAACAGATAATCCTAAAATTAGCCCATCACCTTTTCTATCTTCAGATACATAAGCTATACCATTTTTTAGACCATCCTTAGAAGACTTATTTTCTATCTTCTTACCATCTACATAAATTTCTCCACTTTGCTTTTTGAAATATCCATATATAGTCTTAGCTAATTCGGTTCTCCCTGCCCCCATAAGGCCAGCTATTCCTACTATTTCTCCACTCTTTACATTAAAAGATATATCATGAACATACTCATTATTAAGGTTTTTAACTTCTAAAACTATATCTTTTATATCTACCTCTTGTTTTGGGAACTGATCAGTTAACTTTCTTCCAACCATCATTTCTATCATCGTATCTTCACATATATTACAAACGTTTTCTTGGCCTACATATTTTCCGTCTCTTAAAACAGTTATGTAATCACATATCTCAAAAACTTCCTTCAATCTATGAGATATATAAACTATAGATCTACCTTCATTTTTAAGTTCATTTATAACATTGAATAGACTTTCTGATTCTTTATCTGTTAAAGCATCTGTTGGCTCATCCATTATTATTATTTTAGCATTTAAAGATAATGCTTTTGCTATTTCAATCATTTGCTGCTGACCTATACTTAACTTACCAACCAATTCCTTAGAACTAGTAGTAATATTTAATTTTTCAAGTAATTCATCTGCATTTTTAAAAAGCTTATTCCAATTTATTTTACCAAAAGCTCCTTTTGGCTCTCTTCCTAAGAATATATTTTCACCTATAGTAAGGTCATGTATTAAATTCAACTCTTGGTGTATTATAGCTATACCTTTTCCCTGAGCATCTTTAGGACCTTTTATATCTTCTAATTTACCTTTATAGTAAATTTCTCCACCATCTTTTTTGTATACTCCACTTAATATTTTCATAAGTGTAGATTTACCTGCACCATTTTCTCCCATAAGCCCCATAACCTTGCCTTCATAAAGCTCTAAGTTTACACCGTCTAGTGCCTTAACTCCAGGAAACTCTTTAATGATACCTTTCATTTGTAATATAGGTTGTTGCATAGTTTTCACTCCTTTTAAAAGACTACACCAGATTTTAATATTACATTTGCATATGGAGTATATTCTCCAGTTCTAACTATTGCTTTAGATGACTTAGTTAAATTTTTAAATTCTTCATGAGAAACTGTAGTTATTTTTACATTTTCAAATCTTTTAATTATTTCTTTATATAAATCATTACTAACTTGTATTATCTCAGAAGCTAATATTACTTCTTCTACTTGTAATTCTTGCAGTACACTATCTAATGTATCTAAAAAAGTTGGTAATCCTTTTTTAAGAGCTAAATCTATTCTTTGAACTTCACTAGGTATTGGAAGTCCACTATCACATATTGTTATACTATCTGTATGACCCATCTTAGATATTACATAAGATATTTCACTATTTATTAATGCTGATTTTTTCATTTTTTACCCCCTGAAATTTAAAACATCTTGAATTGTTGGTAGTGATGTTTGCGCTCCTTCTTTCATAACACATAACGCTCCTACTCTTGATGCAAAATCCATAGCTTCTTCTATGTCTTTATCTTGTGAAAAAGCTACTGCTAAGGCTCCTGTATAACTATCCCCTGCTGCAGTTGTATCTAGCGCATCTACTTTATATGATTTTTTAAACTTTATGTTATCTTTATCTATATAAAGGCTGCCCTTAGAACCTAGTGTAACTATAAGTTGTTTTACACCCTTTTGTATCATAATCTCTGCAGCTTTTATAATATCATCTTCATTTTCTATTTTTAATCCACTTAATATTTCAAGCTCTGTTTCATTAGGAGTTAATAAATCTACATTTTTGATTATATCGTCATCTAACTTAACAGCTGGAGCAGGATTTAATATTGTATATTTTCCTAACTTTTTAGATTCTTGTAATGCATACTTTATAGTATCTAATGGCGTTTCAAGTTGAACTACCACTATATCACTTTCTTTTATACCATCTATACACTTATCTATATCTTCTCTTAAAACTCTAAAATTTGCACCTGGTGCTACTACTATAGAGTTTTCAGCATTTTTATCTACTGTTATAAGTGCTACTCCACTTGGCCCTTCTTCTACTTTTATATAATCTGTATTTACATTATCCTTTTTAAGTGCATTTACTAAAGTTTGACCAAATCCATCATTTCCAACCTTACCTATCATAGATACATTTCCATTTAATCTTGCCATTGCAACTGCTTGATTAGCACCTTTTCCACCTGGTACTTCTTTAAATTGACTACCTATTAAAGTTTGACCTTTCTTTGGCATTTCATCTACATTTACTACTAAGTCCATGTTAAGACTGCCTATAACACATATCTTTTTCATATATGTCTCCCCTTTATATTTTAGATTCACAATTTTTGTCTCTATGTTTTGTTGAATTTCTTATTATAAGCTGTGGTTTAAATGTTACTGTACCAACAGGTTCAATATCGTTATTTTTCAAGTAATTTATAAGTAGCTCACTAGCTTTTTGACCCATTTCATAAGCTGGCTGTCTTACTGTAGTAAGTGAAGGATGTATTAACTTTGCAGTTTGTATATCATCAAACCCTACAACGCTTATATCTTGTGGTATGTTTAACCCTCTTTCTGTTAAACCTTGTACAACTCCTATTGCCATCAAATCATTGGCACAACATATAGCACTGTGTTTTATTTCATCCATATTTTTAATAAATTCATAAGCCCACTCATACTTATACTTACCTTCAACTATATCGCATTCATCATGTTGTATATTATTTTTTTCTAATGCTCTTATGTATCCATTTAATCTTTCTTTACTTATTTCATTTTTTAAAGGTCCACTAAGATAAAGTATTTTTTCGTGGCCTTCATTTATAAGATGCTTAGTAGACTCGTATGTACCATTTTTATTATCTACTTTTACTAATCCTTTAGCATTTGATATATCTATATTTTTATCTACTAACACCATTGGTATTTGTAAATTGTTGTAGCTATTATCTTTTTTACATGTATTTGATGACGGTGCAAATATTATTCCATCTACCATCTTTTCTATAAGCATTGCAACACATTCAGCTTCTCTTTCATAATCTTCATCTGTGCTACAAAATATTATATTGTATCCTTCTTTACGAGCATAATCCTCTGCTCCTCTTGATATATCTGTGAAAAAAGGATTTCGTATGTCTGGTATTAAAAGTCCTATTGTTTTAGTTCTTTTAGTTACTAACCCTTGAGCAAGTTTATTTGGAACATAATTTTGCTCTTTGATAATGTTTAGGATTTTATCTTTAGTAGCTTTACTTATACTATCATCTTTATTATTTATAACCTTGGAAACAGTTGTTTTTGATACACCTGCTAACTTAGCTATATCGTTTATCGTTACTCCCAAAATTATCTCTCCTCTCATAAAGTAACCGGTTTAGGAAACCGTTTTACTTTACCGGTTACCTAGATAATATCATGCCATAAAAAATAATGCAAGTGTTTTTGTAAAACGTTTTCTCGTTAAATTTATACCAATAAAAAGTGTGCACCTTCCTTGTGATAATTTTATAATTATCACAAGGAAGAATGCACATTTTATTTTATATACTATATTGTTATGTAGTTTAGGTCTATTTAAATATTTATTTCTTTTAATACATTAATCTTACCTAAGTTAGTCATATCAATATTCACTGGAGTTACAGAAATATATCCTTTCTCAACAGCAACTATATCACTATCTTGCTCTTGCTCTAGCTCTTTAACCTTACCACCCATCCAAAAATATCTTTTGCCATATGGACTAAATCTTTCTTCCATAACATTTTCATATTTTCTCTCGCCTAATTTAGTTATCTTAAATCCTTTAATATCTTCACTAGGTATATTTACATTTAATACACAGTCATCTAATATTTCTAACTTATCTTTTACATTATCTATTATTTTTACAACATGTTTAGAAGCTTCTTTATATGTTTCTTTTGAAATGTTAAATTCATTATAAGATATAGCTATTGAAGGTTTGTTTTGAATAAGCCCCTCTATAGCAGCTGATACTGTTCCAGAGTATACTACATCAGTTCCTAGATTAGGCCCATTATTTATTCCACTTAATACTAAGTCTATCTCAACGTCTTTAAATAATGCTTCTATCCCAATTTTCACACAATCAGCTGGTGTTCCTGATATTGAGTACGCTTTTATATTCTCTTGTATAAATTCTTCATTTACCATTATAGGACTATGCATAGTTATAGCATGTCCTGTTGCACTCCTTTGTGTCTCTGGGGCAACTACATATACATTCTCTGTTTTTGCTATTTCTTTTGCTAATTCTATAATTCCATCAGCTGTAATTCCATCGTCATTTGTAATTAATATGTTCATAGTACCTAACTCCCTTTATATTATTATATTTTGACTAATTTATAGGTTTATAGTTTTAGTAATCAATCATAATTATATTTTTGCTCTTTTATTATGTCCTTTTTAATGATGTTACTTCCTTATATTTTATATTAAACTAATTTTTATATTTTCACAATAAATAAGCTTAACTTAATTTACTTAATGTTTAATGTAAATTAAGTTAAGCTCTTATATATAATTACACCATGATTTATTGTACTTCTTGAAACTTTCCCTTTATATAGCCTTACTTACAGCAACCCTAGCTAAAATACTTGTTGGATCTATAAAATTCCCTTCAATCTCTAACATCTTAACTGCTATAGGAAGTTCAGTACACCCTAAGATTATATAAAAAGCTCCTTGCTCCTTTAAATAATTCAAAATATCCATCATATTTTTCTTATCTGAAACTTCTCTTCCTTCTTTAATTCCATATATCAAGTCCATTATGACACTTTGACCATACTCATTAGGTTTAATAAGTTCTATATCATACTTTTCAAAAATGCTATCATAAACCTTCGCCTTTATAGTTCCCGTTGTTGATAATAACCCAACCTTTTTAATCCCACTGCTTGCTATACTTTTAGCAGTTTCCTCTATCATGTTGATAACTTCAATATTAACACCATTCTTTATGTTATTATAAAAATAATGTGCTGTGTTACATGGAATCACTAAAAAATCTGCACCTATTTCTTCTAAATGCTTAGCAGATTTTTCAAGTTCATAAGTTGGATTTTCTCCATTTCCTAAAATAAAACTTGTTCTATCTGGGATTTTTGTATTATTGTCTATTAAAATATGAATGTGATCATTATCACACTTTGCATTGGTCATAGTTACTATTTTATTAAATAAATCAATAGTGGCTAATGGACCCATTCCCCCTATAATTCCAACGGTTTTCATAGCTCCTCCTTAAAACTAAAATTTTTATTCGTATGTTCCAAATACTATAATTTCTTTATTTTCAACCATTATCTTACCTTTAGCTATAACTGTATTTATTTCTAAATTTTCATCTAGTAAAATGGCATCAGCATCAGAATTTTCTTTTATAGTTCCTTTTTTAGGATATAGTTCTAGTGCCTTAGCTACATTAGAAGTTACAAAAGTAAGTGCATCTTCTATTTTCATATTTTCTTCTAAAACCATAGCCTTAAACTCTTTGTAAAGTGCATTTACACTAGATACTCCAATTTTAACTAAATTTCCAAATTGATCATAATTAGACCAACTTCCATATCCATCAGAACTTATTGTAATGTTTTCAGATTCTACACCTTGTGATAAAGCTTTATTTATAACTTTTCTAGGGCTTAATTTCTCATATATACCACAAGTTAAATCTATTATTCCACCTTCTTTAGCAAAGTCAAAGCTTTCAAATAGTAATTTTTCATTTCTATTAACATGTGTTGGCCTTATTGTTCTAATTGGTATGTCGCTATTATCTAAAGCTTCATTTATAGGGCTTAGCCCTCTTTTACCATCACCCATATGAACAACTAATATACCAGCCTTTCCACTAATCATACCCGATGCTCTAACATCTGATGCTACCCTTTGTAATTCTTCATTTGTTATTGTTGAAGACCTATGGTCTGATAAAGCTATTTTACATCCAATAACTTCATCTATAAAAATTATATCTTTTCTTACAGAATCAGTTAAAGTAACTGTTGGATACTCATATGAACCTGTATGTACATAAACACTTATTCCTTCTTCTTTTAAAGCTTTTGCTTTTGATACTAAGTTTTGTACGCTTCTTGTACTTCCATCCGTTCCAAGTAGTCCAACAACTGTTGTAATTCCAGTTGAAGTTAATTTACTAAGCATTATTTCTGGTACTCTAGTCTTAAAACTTCCTTCTCCTCCTCCTCCAGTTATATGAACATGTTGGTCTATAAATCCTGGAACTAATTTTTTATTGCTTCCATCTATTACTTTTACTTTTTCATTATTAAATTCTATACTATCTTCTATTAACGTTATTTTTTCTCCACATATTAATATATCTTTTTTTCCTATATATTTAGGTGAGTATATTTCTACATTTTTAATTAATATCATGACTACTCCTCCTTGTTATATTACATATTAATTTACTACATTCTTACTTTTTCTTTCTTAATTTTTTTCGCTTTCTGTATTTAATTTAGCTATTCCAAATCCTGTAAAAGCTAAAATTATTGCAAATATTATACCTGTATAATTAAGTATTGCCCATGGTAGGTACTCTATAGTTGATACTCCAAGAGTTGATGTCATATAAGCACCTGCTGCTGACCAAGGTACAAGTGGAACTAATACAGTACCAGAATCTTCTAAAGTTCTTGAAAGATTTTTAGGATGTAATCCTTTTTTAGGATAAACATCTTTAAATAATTCTCCCGGTATAAGTATTGATAAGTATGAACTACCTGTAACAAATGCCACTGTAAAGCAAGATACTATTGTAGATAGTATTATACCAACAGTTGATTTTACTTTTGACATTAAAAGTTCTAATACAACATCTAACATTCCAGAAACACTTACTATCCCTGCAAATCCCATAGCGCAGAATATTAGTACTGTCGTACTTGTAACAGATACTACTCCACCCCTGTTTACAAGTTTTAATACTTCTGGTGCTACTTCTCCCGTAAATCCAGTCATAGTCACATCAAATCCACCTACTAAAGATGCAAATCCATAGACTGGATTAAATCCTTGTATAACAATTCCTAACATTACTGTTAATATACTTGTTGCTAACATTGTTGGTATTGTGGGCCATTTCTTTACCGAACCTAATATTATTAATACTATTGGTAATATTAAAATAATATTAAAATTAAACATTAAGTCTAATTGGTCCATCATAATTGCTACTGATTCTGGTGTTGCCATATCTCCAGATGCTTTAAGTCC
>NZ_DATIRC010000330.1:0-12146 GCF_035470145.1 Romboutsia sp. | reverse complement strand
TAAGTCGATTTCCACATCTATCGTATCACCATCTACTATGTTAACTACCTTCGCTTTCCTTGTGTAGTTATCTTTAACATTTAACATATCTACTTAACTTCTCCTATGCACTTACACCAATTCGGACTAACAAAGAATGTATCACCATTAACCTTAATACGCCCATCGTATTTTCCTTTTATTATAACCTCTTGTCCATTGCATATATCTACCCAAACTGCATGAAATTTATAGTCACGCTCTGCTTTTTTGTATCTCTTAGTTGTAAATACATATCTTTTATTTGATTGAAACTCTCTTTCCTTTTTCATTTTATGTCCTCCATTTTATATTAAGTTTGATTTACATTCTTCTATTAATTTTTCAAGAAATGTTATTTGATTATTCACTTTGCTATTGTATATTTCGATACATTCTTCCTCTGTATCTGCATATGATCTTGCATATGCACTTACAGAACCAGACTTTTTGATCTTTCCAGTCTTACCTATCTCATAGAATAATCCACCATCAACAATTCCTCTTACTGGCGTTTTTCTTAGAGCCATTGATTTTTCTGTATTGTTTGTACTATAAGCACATGCCCAAACTTCCTTTTTCTTAGGAACATCCATCCAACTATATTTCACTATATATCCTCCAAATTCTTAAATAAAATTCATCTTTTATTATATTTTTAGGTTCTGAACCCATTGCAATCACTACATCCTACAAATCCATCAAATTACTTCAACGTAATTGTACATGTTCCATAGTACATACATCCACTTATTTTGTATTCATCCGATTCTGCCCAATAATCTCCTTGCCAACCATTTAAGTCTAAACTATCTACAAAATCTCCTACAACATCTTCTATAGCACTCGGATAAACGCCTTTTAAACTAACACTATCTCCACTTTTAGTTAATCCTTTTACTTCTTTTTCTATATATTCTTTTATTCTACTAGCCATATTGTTCTCCATTATTGTTTTGTTATTTTTCACCGTACCATGACACACTTAATACTAATTCTCTTTTATAATCATCACTACGCTCATATAGACGTACACTATAACCCAAATCTAATAAATTCTTTTCTATTAGTTCATGTATCATTTCTTCTGACTTATCTTCATCTCTGCTCATGGTAGTTATTCTAACACCTACACTAAAATGCCCTTTTGATACATTCTGATCTATTTCATAGTTTATGTGTCGTAGTTTATTCGCTAAATATTTTTCATATTCAACTAATTTTCGCTCTCTTTCTGTATCTTTAACACTATTCGCTTTTTCATATGCATCTACTGCACTTAATATTTCTTCTTGTTTACATGTTTTTATTTCTGGTTTTTCTGGTTTTTCTTTACTAACTTTCTTTTTCTTAAATATACTAAACAATTTCATATGAGTTCCTTTCTACAGTCCAACTGCTATTAATATATCTTCTTCTTTATAGTCTTTAAGATATATATCTTGCGAATGTCCTTTTATATAATAATTTATCAACCTTATTAAATCCTCTTTGCTAAACTCTACTTCACCTTGTGTTTCCTCATAGTGCTTTATATATTCATCTACAGTATCTATAAATGGTTCATCTGACTTAACAAATGTTGCTATCAACTTATCTTCTCTATATAGATTAAACCATAGCATGTAATCTCCTATTTCATGGTGCTTGACTAATCTATCATTCTTAGTTGGCACTAGTATCGCCTTTATTTCTGGCAGTCCACTGTCTGGGTCTACATCTCCACATTCTATAGACACTATTACCTTATTTGTAACATCTTCTATATGTTCTTCTTCCATAGGAATCACATCTTCTGGTTTTTCTTCATGTTGTGCTAAGAAAAATCTTCTTTCATTTGTATTTCTTTGATGATGGAATACCATATCAAAATCTCTACCTAAGTTATACATATCTTTTTCCTCCTAGTTTAATTGCTCTTAAAGTTGTATATTGGTTTCAATATATCCACTATCTCTACTGTATCTCCTATATTGTCTAATATATCTTCCATAGGTTTATATGCCATTGGAGATTCATCTAATGTTGATTTATTTACACATGTTGTAAATATACCTTCCATAGACTCTTTAAATTCCTCTAATGATACTTGTTCTTTTGCTTTACTTCTTGAAAGCACTCTCCCTGCTCCATGTGGTGCAGAATAGTTCCAGTCCTCATTGCCTTTACCAAGTCCAAAGATTATTCCATCTCTCATGTTGATAGGTATTATAACCAATTCATCTTTTTGAGCCGATATAGCACCTTTTCTTAGAATCATATTTTCCATATCTATGTAATTATGAATACACTCTGATGCTTGTTTTTTTATAATTTTATAATATTCATTTCTTGCAAGATGTAGTGCATTATTCGCCCTATCATAGTTGTATGCTATATCTGCTAGAATCGTAAATCTATTTATCATTGCATACTTCTGTGCTATTTCCATATCATGTAGATAATCTTCCATAAGTTTACCTTCAAGATAACATAAGTCTTTCTCTGGTCTTTTTGAATCCTTGTATTTTTCTGTACAATATTCAACTGCTAATCTTTGATAATGCTCTGCTATCGTTTTACCAAGATTCCTAGAGCCAGTATGCACTGTTAATGCAAGTTCCCCAGTGTCTGCTTTATCTATTTCTATGAAGTGATTCCCTCCACCTAATGTTCCTATTGATTTATATGCTCTATTTAAATTAACTGCATCTATACATTTAAGTTCAGTTAAATCTAATTTCCAAACTTCTCTTAATAATTTTTCTCTACCTCTATCATGTGTGTTAAATCCATGTGGTATATGTTCTTTTATAACATTGTCTATTTTGACTAAATCCAGATTCATATCCATCATCACTGTTGCCATTCCACATCCTATATCTACACCAACAAGATTGGGCACAACTTTATCTGTTAATGTTATTGTTGTTCCTATTGTACACCCTTTACCTGCGTGACAGTCTGGCATAACTCTTATCTTGCTCTCTTTAAATGTTTCTTGGTTGCATAGGTTTATTATTTGACCTATTGTTACACTATCCACATTGTTTGCAAACACTATTGCACTATTATTACTTCCTTTGATTTCCATCTTGATTCCTCCTATATATTACGTGTTACTATATATAACGGATTTTCTTCTGGAAACGTAAAAAAGCAGGTAACATTTACCTGCTTTATATTTTTTATTTAGTTGTATCTAGTAAAACCCATTCTGCAAACATTTTAGATTCTCTGTTTTTCAATGTATGTAATTCTAAACATCCATATTCACTAATTGATACTATCTTTGCTCTTGCGATCCTTTTGTTGGCAGTTCCAAACAAAACTATATCTCCTACTTTCAATTCATTTCCATCCATATCTATAAACTTCTTCATTTCCATCTCCATAAATTTTATTTTTTATTTGATTCTATCTAAATATTTTTTTATTTCTTCATATCCATTGCAACTATCTGCATATGAGTTTATAGTAATATCATCACATCTTTTGCAAACTGTTAAATTATTTCTTTCTAAAACCTCATTATGTATGCAAGTTTTATTATCGCATAATATTTTTTTCATGTTATTCCTCCATATAATAAATTGATATTTTTATTTAGTTATAACAACTTTCTCTCCACAACCACAATTAATTATTATTAAATATTCATCTTCTAAAATTTCTACCTTTTTATATTGTCCATTTTCAAAAACCTTACCATCTGTTGAACGATATATATCACTACACCCTTTGCACACTGATTGAATCATAATTATCCTCCGTTTTACATTATAAAAGAATTATTTTATCTAAAATATTAAGTGCCACAATGCTCTTAATGTTCTTTTCCATTGACCATTTTTATTCAACTCAAAACCATCTATAAATACTTTTCCGTTTATTGTTGTATTCGAACACCCTCTCATACCCTTTACCCAAGGATATTCTACTCCATTAATTATAGTTATTCGTTTCGAGCCATCTGTAATAACAGAAACTCCATTGCTTTTTTGATAATTCATTATCTCCTATCTCCTTAAATAAATATTATATTTTATGGTGCTAAATACCACCCTATAAATTCTTCGTTTTTCTTTTCTGTGAATATTATCAAATCTAACTTGCCATATTTATCTATATTGCCATTTTTATTAGCTAGTATTGTTATATTATCTGGCAATGATTTTAGATATTCTATTAATTCTTGTTTATTCATAATAACCTCATTTCTAAATGAATACTATCTTTTAATACCATTTATTAAAAATTTCTATTACTTCATCTTCTGTTCCATTTATAATTTGAACCCTTTGTGTTTTTCTTTTTCCTTTAACTCTATATACTACATACTTATTATCATCTTCTTTTTCTAATATAAACTTCTTATTGTTACATATAACCATTGTCTTTACCTCCATTAATATACTCTCTTTCATAGCAACAATATATCATTTAGTAAATACCTTGTCAATACTTTTTATTCATTATTTAATATAAATGCTACTATTATCCAACTTAAAACTGCCCCTTTTGGAACTGTATCTGCAAAATGCCAATATGTAAATGATCCCAAACAAAATGTATTCATCATTGCCTTGAACTTCATGTTAATATCTCCTTTTTAATAAATTCGTGTCACAACCTACATAGAAAAACAACCATCCCCACAATGTTACTGTTCCATTTAAAATAGTATCTCTTTTTGGAACTAACCACATATCAGTCAAAGAAAATTGCAGGTAATATTTTTTATCTGTGTTCTTTGCTCTATTATAATTTACAAGCATCCATGTACATCTTTTACGCATTATTTTCAACATTTAAATATCCTCCTAATATAAAAAGAGAAGAACTAATCTTCTCTCTATTTTTAATAATTATTTGGTAAACTCCAATCTGCAACTAATCTTTTAGGTAATTTAGTTTGTGTAACAACTATACTCGGCTCTGAATAAATTATTTCACGCTCATTAGTTTCTTCATTAATCAGTACTAGCCATGTAGCATTAGTTGTTTCTGAACTATAAAGTCCATTTGGGTCGGCTTGTGGAAGGACTACATCTTCTGCATAGCTTAATCCATCTCCCCCACCTTCATGTTCTCCTTCGTTCGCATAATATCCACCCCATACTTTTTCTGGACTTGTGTATTGTGTAGTATAAGGTAATCCATAACCTATACATCTACCTAAGTATACATATCTACCATCCATATTTTGAGTATATGCATATGTTGTTAAGTCTGGATTATCTCTTAATTCCCATATGTCTTTTGCTACTTTCTTTTCAAAGTTGTTTTTTATATTAGGCATTCCTATTTGTCTATTCGACTCTTGTAACAATTGATTTTGTTTCGCATTCATTTCTGCCTCACTGCCTACTTCTGGTGCATAACATCCAACCAAACTAAACATAGTTACTGCCATCAACATTCCTGCTAATAATTTCTTCTTCATCTCAACTACCTCCAAGTATTATTTCTTATTTCCATTAAGAATTGATATAGTGTACCGTTCTCTATTTTATTTGCATCAAAGTTAGCAAACTCTGCATCTATCATATTTGCTATTTGTTCCTTCTCATTTATATCCTTAGTTCTTTCAAATTCTCTTTTGTAATTAGATAAGTCCTCTATCATACCTTCTGTATAAGACTTTCCTTCTTTAAATATATCTCTTTCTATGTTTGCTTTTTGTTTTCCAAAGTGTAGATAAAATGCATTGTCCACTGTCCCCATTGCGAAAGTCACCCCTAGTGCTACTACTACTCCTGCTATTGCTACTGCTATTCCTTTAAACATACTCTTTTTCTCCTTGTTATTTTATTTTCTTGTCTTTCCACATTTAACACATTTGTAAACCAGTTTTACTTTTGAATCAACTTGCTCTACGTGATGGTATTCAAATCTATGTTTACATAATATTCTTTTTAGTTTTTTCATTTTAATATTCATTTCTTATCTCCTATCAAATGGATTTTTACTATTAACACTCATTCCTGCTAATGCAGATGAAGTTATTGTGCCAGTTCTTATTGTACTTGCATCTATCCTTCTACTTTTCCATGAGTATTCATCTACACAATCTACTCTTACATATTCTCTCGTTGATTCAACGCTTTCTATGTAATATTCAGAACCCATTATTTTAAGTTCTTTTCCTATTCTTAAATCCATAGTTGCTTTTAATGCTATTACTTCATTTCCATTTACATATATTTTTAACATACCTATTCTCCTATCAATTCTATTTCTATACTTCCAAATTCATTTGAACAACAAAAGTCTAATACACTTATTTCTGGACTTTTTATTAATTTCAATTCATCATCATAATTATTGTTGTAATAATTCATCTTGTCTAAAAATGCATTGCGTTCAAATATGATTACTTCTCTTTTGTTGTTTGGTAGACCTATTAAAATGGCTACATATTTTTGCATATAATCCATTGCCACTTTAAAACATTCCATCAAATTCTCTTTTTTACTCATGCTCTACCTCATGTAGCACTGTAGCCATTTCACACATCATATTACACAGTGTCATTTTCTTTACACCAACTACTGCTATTGGTAATTCTTTGTTCAAAGCACAATTTTCACATACTGCTTTTTTACAACTCATTAACTCTCCATCGTGCCAATCTGCTATTATCATTGCAACTTGGTCTGGATTCAATTTATTCTTCATATTATCACCTCTCACTAACATATAACGGAATTACTTTTGAAAATGTAAAAAGAAGGGATAAAAATCCCTTCTATTCTATAGTTAATCTATCTAATTTTATTACTGGTATATCATTTTCAAAATCATAACCTTCTATTTTCATGATGCTATGTTGATATAAATTTTGTCTATAAACTTTCGGATAGAATGTTTCTCCACGTCTATAGCCTACTACTAATAATTTATTACCTTTTGTTAACCATGACTTCTCTTGATCTGTTGTTCTATCATAGTGTGAAAATCTACCTTTATCTAATTTTATATCCACTACATCTCCACTTTGTGTAGCTATAGTTATAATAGATTTATTCTTATTCTTTTCAACTACAGTTCCTGCAATTACATCAACTCTGAACTCATGTATATCTCTACCTCTCCACTTTCTAGTGGATACAACTTCTGGCTCTCTTGGCAGATCGCAGAAATTCTTTATATTAATACTATTCTCTAATGGTATTAAATCTAACTCATGCTTATCTGTATAGAAACAAATACTTTCCATTTCCCATTTTTCCTTTGAACCACTGCAATATTTGTTCCAGTTTATACCTCTAGTGAAGTTATTGTATTTATCTATAGCATCTTCTGTTGCTAACCATTCTGTTAAAGGTTGTATCTGCTCTTTGTATATCTTATCAAATATCTTATTATTTAAAGATTCTTTCCCATTTAAATTTATCTCAAATGCATCCTCAAAACATGAGTGATAGTTAACATAATAATATTCTAGTAAATTCGCAGGTATTTGATATAACCCAGTGCTCTTATTTATTTGCTCAGTTAGATTCGCTTTGCTAAATACTAACTTCCTAAACTGATATAAAGTTCCGAATGCTTGATATTTTTCTGGTAATAATCCATACTCCAGTATTTTAGGTATATTAGCAGTAGTTAACTTCTCTTTTTTCTCTGTTGTGTACATTACATAATCTACCATTAATTTTTGTCTATCTGGTTCTATGCTATCAAAACATCCTGCTTTAATTAATGTATATACTTTACTTGGTGTTACTAATTTTGTTTCTACACATTTTGTTAAGAAATCATCAAATGTATTATATGGTCTATTTTCTATAATTGCTCTAGCAACATCTTCTCCAATACCATTTACTGCATTTAAAGAATATATAGCCTTATTTGATTCTTTAAGAGGTAAAAATTCCATACCTGCTTTATTTATGTCTGGTGTTATAACAAACCCTTTTTCCATTCCTGCTATTGCTTTTGCGATTGCTCCATAATCTGTTCCCTTATTTACTTCATCAGATATATTTCCTGCTTGAACCGATAAACATGCCACATTCCAATATAAAGTCGGATATTTAGTTGCTAAGTTTAACTCCTGCATAAGTATCAAAGTATATCCTGCTAAATGTGGGTCAGAGAATGAGTATTTTAATTGTGGTACAACAAATCTTTCCCATACATAATTTATAAATACTTCTCGATTTCCTTTTTCTATGCCTTTTTCAACCATTAATTGATGTACTTCATCTGCCATATGTCTTGCATATGCTTTTGCCACTGTTTTACGAAGTTTGTTTGCTAATATTAAATCAAATCCAGATATACTTTCATCCATACTAAGTTTCATTATTGATTCTTGTGTAGGTGCAACACCATAAGATTTTAATAAATGACTCTTAAGAACTTCCATTTCATGCTCTGTTAACCCATAGTTCTTCATATCTTCATACCAAATGTTTATATCTTTCTTATGTCTAACATAAACATTAATAGGCAGTTCTACTTCCTTTGGATTAAGTCGCATAAGAGCATTTCCATCCATTAATTCCCTAAAGTTATTAGGTTGTATTTTAGATATTGTTTCTACTCCTGCTACAGAATCATATTGGAATGCATCAAGAATTTTACCATCTCTAAGCATCTTAAACATATTTTCATTCTTCATTTCAATAACATCTGGATGTAAGTATTTATTATAAGTGCTCCTTAGATCACCTTGCCATTCAATTTCACCATCTTTAAGTAGCAACTCAATACATTTTCTAATTCTATCAAGTGCTTCAATTGTTAAGAAATCTAACTTTAATCCAGATTGATAGTCTGAATCCAACATATCATACTGCGTTATTGGTAATCCAGAAGGTGTTTTCATCATGGCATTTACTTCTGTATAGTCCTCTTTAAAGATATATACTCCAGATGCATGAGAACTTTTTCCACAGATTAAACCTTCTATTCTCTGGATGTTCTCAATAAATCCTGCATGAACTTCATCTACTGCTTTTAATTCATTTATAAATCTAGTACACTTTTCATCTTCTCCATAATGATCTAGGCAATATTGAATGCTCTTAGCATTTACACCTTCTCTTGGTATGATTGAACTTAAATACTTTGCATCATTTATATCTATTCCCATACCTCTGCAAATTGTTTGTATTGCACTAGGTGTTCCTTCTCTTTTAAATGTAGCAATAGACAATACTTTTCTGTGCCCATACTTCTGTTTTACTAATTCTAGTATATTTGCTCTTTGAGCAGATTCCGAATCTATATCTATATCTGCTAACTCAATCTTCGACTTTTCAAGATGTCGCCAGTCTGGAAGGTCATATTCTATAGGATTTATTTGACATATTCCTAATAAATACGAACAATAGAACGCTCCTGCCGATCCCCTTGACACACCGACTAGACTTACAGTCCAAATAAGGTCTACTATCTCTTTTGTAAGTACATAATAAGAACTTAATCTTTCTCCTAGTCCTTCACTTACAAACCACATAGATTCTAATTCTCTATTTATACGCTCTAAATTTTCCTTCTCATACTTCTGTCCTTTTTCTTCCATGCCCTTTTCAATCTGTTGCAGTATTATTCTATCAATCAGATAAGGACTAGTTAAATACTTGTGTATATAAGGGAAATTAAGACATAGGCTCTTTATGTATTTAAAGTATCCATTAAATCTTTCGTCATACTCAATAGTAGCATCTGGAACTTGTGTAGGTTTGTATAAATCTATTTCTTCTATTTTTGAACCTATATCCATAGTATTGTTTATTAACCATTCAAAATCTACATCATCAAAATATGTAAAATACTCTCGCATCTCTGCTACAGACATCATAAATGTCGAAGAATAAAATGATTCTGTTTCACGTTCTGCATTTTGTGACTTTAAGAAATCAGTATGAGTACGCTTATACTCTGGTCTGTGATAATGTGCATCTGTTGCTATTATTGCTTTTATATTGTAATACTTTGCTATCTCTAGTGCGAACATATTATATTCTATTTGTTCATCTCCAAAGGCAGGTTGTAGTTCAATGTAGAAATCTTCTCCAAACATTTCTTTCATGTATTCCATATATGATAATATTTTGTTCATATATAAATCCATCTGCTTTGGTAATTGCATCTTTTTAGCATCTAAGAAATTTAATATATATGTAGCAAACTCAGAACCTAGACATGCACTAGTTACGATCAAGTGTCCTTTATCGTTGTCTATAATGTCTTTTATATCCTCTTTATAAACTGGTGTACGCTCCATTCCTCTTTGATGAAAACTATTTTCCCACCCCTGCGAACTTATCTTCACTAGTTGTCTGTATCCTTTTAAATCTTTAGCCAGTACAACCAAATGATAAAATTTAGTTGGCTCATTGTTTTCTCTAGCAACATCTGTTTCTTCTTTATTAACTAGATATATTTCACATCCTAAACCTAATTTAAAATTATCTAATTGTTCCTTTCTGTTTCTTAACCATTCGCTATTTGGATTTTTCTTAAGTTTTTCATTAACTTCTCTTTTTAATTTCTTTAGATATAGTATCGCTTTAACATGATTTGATACTACTGCATGATCTGTTATAGCAACTCCAGAGTGTCCTAACTCTAATGCAACATCTATCATTTGCTCTACTTTTATTATACTATCTCTATTGTTATGATTTGATGCATCTGTGTGTCCATGCCAGTTTATAAATTCCATATGTATCCTCCGTTATATCATTTGATTCATATAACGAATTTTTGTTTTAAAATGTAAAAAAAGAACTACCTAAGTAGTCCTCTATTAATAAATTATATTTCTATTATATTTTCCTAATCTTTTTTCAAAAAACTTAATTGTGTCATTCATCATATTATTGTAAATCTCAGTTGCTTTTTCTTTATCCTCTGAAAAAACTACACTTCCAAATATATCGAATGATGTAAATTCTAAAGGTATATCCAACTCTGTTTTGTTCAATATTCTTCTGTATTTTCTATTGTCACCTAATTTAAATTGCTTTTGAGTTTCTTTTAAAACCTCTACTTCTTCAATTTTACCTTCGTATACCATGTAAATTTTTTTCATATTATTTACCTCCACTATATTAATTTTAATTGTTCTACAGTACTCAATTTGATCTTCTTGTCTATTACATCCATTTCATAGTACATATCTTTTGTACACAATGTAACAAAAACTACTTTATCATCATCATAATCATCTCTTTTAGTTATGTAACCTTGAATATCAAGTGGAGCAGTTTTAAATACATGCCCATCTTCAAAATGCAACTCCAACTTATTACCTGCTTTAATTTCACCTAATAACTTAAATGCTTTACCTATTCTCTTTTCTAATTCTTTTGGTATTCTTACTTTCCAGTCTGGATAGACCGTTCTTAATTCAAATGTTAATTCTCGTTTCATATTCTGTACTCCCTTTTTATAAATCATTTAATATTATGCACAACCTGCTTTAACACAGTCTGCTTTATTCATATTTCTCCATATGTGGCTTTCTCTATTTATATAAGAACTTGCAATTTTTTGATTTCTTCTTGCTATTTCTAAGTGTTCTTTGCACAATTTACTATCTCCATATCTTGGTTTTCCACACATTGTGCATAATTCAAAACTCCCCCAAAGGTGTTTTGGTAATTTGTCTTTTGATACTATTTTTTCATCATATCTTTTTTTTGATTTAACATAGCACTCTAAACACAAACTCCCAACGTGTTTTTTTCTTTTCATGCAACTTGTACAAATACCAAATGCTCTACATATTTCTCTTTTTTTTCTTCGATATAAATTCTTCTTTTCTCTTTGTTCTTCTTGTGTTTTTTTTGTTTCCATCTCAGAAAGTTTCTTCTCTCTGCCTTTTGCAATATTCTTTTGAAGTATTCCTAGATGTTTTTCGCAATAATACTTCCCTTCTACTACTGGCTCATTACACATAAGACAAATATCTTTGTCCATTCTTTCACTTTTTGGTATAACACCTTTTTGTTTTTCCTTTTCTTTTCTTTTTGTATAACACTCTATGCATAGTTTGACTTTATGCTTATCTCTTTTCATACAAGTTGTACAAACACCAAAAGCATCACATAAATCTTTCTTCCTTTTGTTATATTCACTCTTTCTTTTTTTATCATATAATTTCGTTTTTTTAGCATCTTTTTCTG
>NZ_DATIRC010000329.1:0-2522 GCF_035470145.1 Romboutsia sp. | reverse complement strand
TAAACACATTAGTTCCAGTCTTTACATTTTTCTTTTTTAAAAATTTAAATATACAAAATGTAACTATAGGACCTACTATTGCCATTGAAAAAGCATTTGCTCCTAAAGTTGTTAATCCTCCATGTGCTAAAAGTAATGCTTGGAATAAAAGTACTATTGTTCCTAAGACAGCCATAACACTTGGTCCAAATAATATTGCTCCTAAACCTACCCCTGTTGGATGTGAGCAACTTCCTGTTAGTGACGGTATTTTAAGCGCAGATAATACAAATACAAATGCTCCACATAAAGCTAATAATACCTTTTTCTTAGGCTCTTGTTTTACTATTTTATTTATAGATTTTACGCCAATTAAGAAAAATGGTATGAATACAACACTCCATATAATAGACCATTTCATCGGTAAAAATCCTTCCATTATATGCATTGCATTTGAGTTAACTGGATTTAAGATGATTAGCATAAATGTAGCTATTAATACTAATTTTAATTTTTTCATATGTTCTCTCCCTCTTTCTTTATATGCCCCTTATGTATATTGATATAGTTGTTATGTTTTATTACAAGTTCATTATAGATATAAATTGTGTCATTATTGTGTCAAAACATTGGCAAAACAAGGACAGTTGCTGCATAAAAATAAAATCTAATTCTAGCATTGATACTAGTTGCATACCTTCACTTTAAATAACATAATGAATCCTATTTATCTTAAAATAGATAAATCAAGAAAATTTTATTTAAGTCACACTTTAGGCATTTATCTATGTAATATGTAGCAAAAACATAATATTAACATATTATATATAGACTAAAAATGTAATACGGTTTAAAAGAAAATATCCAAATTCTAAAAAGTTAAACTCCAATATATTAAAATCTATAAAACTAATACTAAGGGGATGTTATGGAAAAATGGGTAAATTAGTATGTGTAAAATCCACTTGGAATGACAATTATATATCAATAAACAAAGAAAAAAATATAACAGAAGCTAATAGTAATACTGTATGTTTTTCTACTAAATTTAACTTTATACAAGTTGCTAAATCAATAGTAATACTACAATCACATGATGGATATTATATAAAAGCTGATTCTAGTAATGGTACTTTAATATGTAATGTTATAGACAAATCAGAAGCTTCTTTATTTACATTAATTCCTATTAATGAAAAAGAATTATATTTAAAATGTGATAATGGGTATTATATATCTGTTTATGATGATAAAGTATTGAGAGCAAAAGAATCTTATAAAACTGATAGATGTAAATTTAAAATAAAAGAATTAATTTCAAAGTTTAGAGAATACAATACAGTAAAAATATATGAACTTGCCAATTATCAAGGTACGGTACAAGAATTAAATGTGGATAGTTATAATATAAATCAATTAAATATAGATGGTTCTAAATTAAACTCAGTGAAAGTATCAAAAGGATTAATTGTTACACTTTATGAGCATGCTAATTTTAAAGGAAAATCAATGACTATAACAGTGGATACTCCGTGCATTGAATATTATTTTAATTGTAAAATTTCATCAATTAAAGTTGAAAATATAATAGTAAAAATCTATGAGTATCCTAACTATCAAGGTAAAGTACAAGAGTTACAATTAGGTGAATACACTTCTAATCAATTAAGTCTATGTAATAATACATTAAGTTCAATTAAGGTACCAAAAGGACTCATTGTTATACTTTATAAATATGATTATTTTAACACCTCTGTTGGATACGAACAGATGGTATTTATAAAACAGGATACTCCATTGATTGAAGATTCTCTTAATGATAAATTTTCATCAATTAAAGTTCAAACTATGACCGTAAAAATCTATGAAGATGCTAACTATCAAGGTAAAGTCCAAGAATTACAATTAGGTGAGTATAATTTAAATCAATTAAGTATAGGCTATAATACATTGAGTTCAATTAAAGTTCCAGTAGGATTTCAAGTTACATTATATGAACATGCCGATTTTGAAGGAAAATCAAAAATTATAACATGTGATATGCCTTGGGTTGGGAGTAACTTTGATAATATAACTTCATCCATTAAAGTAGAAGTTATAACAGTAAAAATCTATGAACAGCCTAACTATGAAGGTAAGGTACAAGAATTACAATTAGGTCAGTATAATTTAAATCAATTAAATATAGGTAATGATACCTTAAGTTCGATTAAAATACCACTAGGATTTCAAGTTATATTATATGAACATGCCGATTTTAAAGGAAAGTCAAAAGTTATAACATATGATACACCTTTGATTGGAGATGGATTTGATGATATAACTTCGTCAATTAGAGTTGAACTTTTTCAACTAATGGGTTTTTAAAATATAATTATATAGTCTTTAACTTTTAAAACTGATCTGCTCCCTTTATGGTAGACAGGGAGCAGTTCAGGTATCCTACTCATCTTTTTTTACATTTAATATAAACTGATCCTGTAATTTACTTTTACTATCAATTTATTATCTGTATTTTTGATACAAAAAAGCATTGACTATTT
>NZ_DATIRC010000328.1:0-15975 GCF_035470145.1 Romboutsia sp. | reverse complement strand
AATTTTCTAGAACAAGTAAGTAATGATAAAAAATTTAATGAAGAAGTATCTAAATTAATAAAATGGCACATGCAACCTTTATTTTATGATAAAAATCTTCCATTTTTTAAACCACAAAACATGTTAAATGATGTAGAATATAAAGAAGTGGCTTTAATATCTTTTTGCGATAGATTAGGAAGAGGACAATTAAGTGAAGAAACTATTGAGAAAGAGAAAGAAAGAATTAAAAAATTTGAGGAGTATTGTAGCAAAGCGATAGATTAGGAGGTTTTAGATGAAATTATTTAAGTTAATAACGGGTGCTAGTTTGCTAGCCCTTTTAACTACGGGGTGCAGTCTTAATTCAGAATCTCCAGAAGAACTTATTAAATACAAACCTATTTATAATGAAAATAAGGAAATATTGTATAAAGGAATAAATCAGTTGCTTCCATTAAACTCTTCATTAATATTGCCATCTAACTCAAGTGAAGTTGGCAAAATTAATGAGGTTGATTTAAATGGTGATGGAGTAGAGGAATTAGTG
This sequence comes from Romboutsia sp., assembly GCF_035470145.1. Lineage (GTDB taxonomy): Bacteria > Bacillota > Clostridia > Peptostreptococcales > Peptostreptococcaceae > Romboutsia_D. Next base: position 15,446 of record NZ_DATIRC010000328.1, on the reverse strand, counting down.
GCATTTGAGAAAAAAGAAAATTTAAATGATAATCAAAATGAAGTTGGGTTTATAGTTTTGAGTAAAAATAAAGACGAAACATATATAGATAAAGGAAATTTACTTCAAGCCGGAGATTATATAGAATATGCTAATTTTTATGATTTAAATAATGATGGATGTAAGGAAATTATATTATTAATTAAAGAAGGAAATAAAACTAACATGCATATATATTCTTTCGAAGAAGATGAAATTAAAAATATATATACATTAAATCCAACGTGGATAAAAGATAAGCGCAATATGCTTGATGTGAAAATAAAAATTGGATATATTGATGATGATGATAAATTAGATATTTTAATAATACATTATGATCCTAAAAATAGTAAAGCATATGCAAGTTTAGCTAATTTTAATACAAGTTTAGAACTAATAGATTTTACAGAGTTTAGTAATGTGAAAAATTTAAGTAATTTATATATCACAATAGGTACTATTGCAACTGAAAAAGTAGGAAATACTACAATTGAAAAAAATGGTGTCATTTTAGATATACCAACTATTCAAGACAATAATTATATAACACAAATACTTTATGTTAGAGATAAAAAAATTAAGAAGGCCTTTAGTGATGATGATAAGAATATAATGAAACCATATTATATTCCAATTGAAGATATTAACAAAGATAAAGTGATTGAAATACCTATAGTAAATGGAAGCGGAAACATTTATACTCAAAAAAACTCGGCTAAGATGAGTTGGTATAAATGGAATGGGAAAGAAGAAGAAAAATCGGGCTTAGTGTTTATGAGTCAAATATACTATAATTATCAATATAACTATAAAATGCTTATACCTAATAGTTTGGTAAATAAGGTTTATATAGCACAAGAATATAAAGGTGATGACGTACTATTTAAATTTAATTATTATGATATAGTAGATATAGGACCTAAAAATTTATTCACTATATCAGTAGTAAATAAGAGCATGATAGATGATAAAAAAAATGTATCAAGTTCAAATGGAATTATTCTTAAGGAAACAAATGAGTATAGTTTTATATTATATCAAAATGATTTAGAAGAATTAAAAAAATTAAAGATAAATATAGAAGCATTAATAGAGTATTTCTCATTAATATACTAATATTTATTGGGAGGATTTAAAATGAAGGAAAAAATATTAATATTAGAAGATGAAATAGGAATTAGAAGTTTTGTAAGTATAAATCTAAAAAGAGAAGGATATGAAATAATAGAAGCAGCTACAGGGGGCGAAGCTATAGAAAAAATGAATAGTGAAAAAAACATAAAATTAGCACTTTTAGATGTTATGCTTCCAGATATGAGTGGGATAGAGGTATGTAAATTTATAAGACAAAATTTTGACCAAGTAGGTATAATTATGCTTACTGCAAAAGCTCAAGAAGATGACAAAATAGAAGGGTTTATATCAGGTGCAGATGATTATATTGCAAAACCATTTAGCATAAAAGAGTTGTTAGTAAGGGTATCAGCGCTACTTAGAAGGGTTAAAAAAGATGATAATACTAACAAAAACAATGAAATAGTATCTGAACCATTCGTTTTAGATTTAGATAAAAGAAAGTTATTTAAAAATAACAATGAAATAGAACTTACTCCAACAGAATTTTCAATAGTAAAATATTTAATGATAAATGCAAAACAATCGTTAAGTAGAGATCAAATACTTGATGAAGTTTGGGGAACTAATTACCTTTATGATTTTAAAATAGTGGATGTGAATATAAGAAGAATAAGAAATAAGATAGAAGATGACCCATCAAAACCTAAGTATATACAAACTATTTGGGGGTATGGATATTGCTTTAGAAAGGAAGAATAGCAGTGCTACATTTTGAAGGGTTAAGAAAAAAGATAATTAAAAACTACTTTACAATAATTATTATAACAGTTGCATTATTTGAAGGATTATTTATATTTTATATTCAAAATTACTACTATGATTATGTAAGGCAAAGTCTAAAAGGACAAGTAGAATATACTAATACTGTATACAACACTAATATAGCTATGGAGACTAGTAGCTTTGAAAAAAAAGTAAGTAATATAATTGAAAAACAAAATGTAGGTAATAACTCTAAATACGCTATTCAAATAATAGATAAAAATAAAAACATAATATTGGATTCATATGGTTTTAAGGTTGAACAAAAAGCTAACTTTGAAGATGTAAATAGAGCATTAAAAGATGCTAAAGAATTAGTACCATATACTTATAAAATAACAGATACAAATGAACATGTAATGAGTGTATCTGTTCCACTTAAGACAAACAATATAATAGAAGGTGTTGTAAGGTATACAGTATCACTAAATAAAATAGATAACACAATATTTAGATTAACATTGGGGCTTGTATTAGCAGGGATATGTATTTTACTTATAGCAATATCCTTAAGCCTTAGATTTGCAGAAACCTTAATTCAACCTCTTAGAGAATTAAAACAATTTGCAAATGAATTAGCACATGGGAATTATAGTATAAAATTAAAAAATACAAAGATATCAGATGATGAAATTGGAGACTTAGCTCAAACATTTGAGCATATGGCTGCGGAAATAGATAAAAGTGAAAAGTTAAAAGAAGAATTTATATCTTCTATATCACATGAACTTAGAACACCACTTACATCCATAAAAGGATGGAGTGAAACTCTAGGATATGAAGGCATAACAAAAGAGGAATTAGATTTAGGCCTTGGTATAATTCAGGATGAAACTGAAAGACTTATAAAGCTTGTAATGGAGCTATTAGATTTTTCGCGTCTTGCATCAGATAGCATAAAATTACAGATAGATATGGTTGATGTTAAACATTTAGTAGTAGGAGTAGTAAATCAGCTAAAAGTAAAATCAAGTGAAAAAAGTATAAAGTTAATCGCAGGATTTGAAGATCAGGATATTCAAAATATACAAGGTGATAAAAATAGGCTAAGACAAGTCTTAATAAATTTAGTTCAAAACTCTATAAAATTTACTAGCGAAGGTGGATTTGTTAAGGTTGCAGTTTCCCAAGGCGAGGAGTTTACAACGATAAGAATTATAGATAATGGCTGTGGAATAGAAACTGAAAATTTAGATAAAGTATTAGATAAATTTTTCCAAGAGGATTATAACAAAGCAGGTAGTGGTCTAGGTCTTGCAATAAGCCATGAAATAGTTAAGCTTCATGGTGGAAATATGACATTAGAAAGTGAAAAAGGTATAGGAACTACTATAACAATTACTATTAAAAATAAATTAATTGAATCAATATAGTATTAAATTGTAGAAAAATAGGATATACTGAAAAGAGTATATCCTATTTTGTTATATAAAATAAGATAAGAAAATGAAAATAATAGATTATAAAATATGATTTATAATGAAGAGTTATTAATAGAAAGAGGCATAATATGAGAAATATAAAAATGACAATTAAATATGATGGATCAAGATACAAAGGATTTCAAAGGCTTCAAGATAATGATATGACAATACAAGGAAAGATTGAAGCTGTGCTTGGGAAAATGACTGATGAGCCTATAGAAATAATTGGTTCAGGAAGAACAGATATGGGAGTTCATGCTTATGGACAAGTTGCAAATTTTAAAACAAACAGTGAAATGTCTTTAAAGAAAATGAAAGCTTATTTATATGAATATTTACCAGAGGATATTGTAGTTACAAATATAGAAGAAGTTGATGAAAGATTCCATTCTAGATATAATGCAAAATCAAAGGTATATTTATATAAAATCTATAACAATGAAGTTCATGATCCATTTTTAAGAAAATATACTAATCATATAACAAGAAAATTAGACTTAAACTTAATGAAAGAAGCTAGTAAGGAATTACTAGGAGAACACGATTTTACTAGTTTCGCTTCATCAAAATCTAAGAAAAAGTCTAATGTGAGAACTATACATTCAATAGAAATACAAGAAAATAATAATGTAATAGAAATTTATGTTGAAGGCGATGGATTTTTATACAATATGGTAAGAATTATAGTAGGTGCACTAATTGATGCAGGATTAAGAAGAAAAAGTATAAAAGATATAAAATACATGTTAGAAGCTAAAGATAGAACTGTAGCATCTGATACAGCAGCTGCAAAAGGACTTTATTTATATAAAGTAAAATATTAATTTATATAAATTTATTTATATGATTGACATTTTAAATAATATAAGTTATTATATATACAAGATAAACAAACAAAACTTAAATAATTTAGATTCTATGAAAAAGAAAGTAACTTAAGTGGATTTGATAGAGAGCTGGGGATGGTGGAAGCCTAGCAAAAATATTTAAGTGAAGAGAGCTTTGGAGAATACTGCAGGAAATTTATAGTATGGCAGTAGGTCAGTCTCGCCTTAAGAGAAAGAGTGGATAAGTAAATCTTATCAATTAGAGTGGTAACGCGGATAATATTCGTCTCTTGGTTTTAACCAAGAGGCGTTTTTTAATATAAAAATAGCTTGTATCTTTTATAATTACTAAAAGAACAAAGTTAAATTTTATTCAGTGTTATTTGCTATATTTGAAAGAATTCTTATCAATAAGAGTGGTACCGCGGAAATTCGCCTCTTAGTATTTTATACTAAGGGGCTTTTTTGTATTAAGGACAACATAAGAAGATTAATCATATCGATTAAGAATCAGGATATAAGCAATCAAGTAATGAATACAATATACAAAGTACAACAATAATTTGCGCAAATTATATAAAAATTAATTTTTTAAAATAACTAAGTTATAAAAGCTAAAAAGATGAAAAAAATAACAAAATTTAATAAAGATAATAAATGAATTAAAAATAATAAATTAACCAAAAATAATAATTTAATTAAAAATAATAATTTTAGGAGGAAGAAACTATGAAAGAGAAAGTTATATTAGCATATTCAGGGGGATTAGATACATCTATAATAATACCATGGTTAAAAGAAAACTATGATATAGAGGTAATAGCAGTATCTGTAAATGTAGGTCAAGATGATAATATGGAAGAAGTTTATGAAAAGGCCTTAAAAAGTGGTGCAAGTAAGGCATATGTAGATGATTTAAGTGAAGAATTTGTAACAGAAACTATATTTAAAGCAATAAAAGCTGAAGCAAAGTATGAAGGAAAATACTTACTTGGAACATCATTAGCTAGACCGATAATAGCTAAAAGATTAGTAGAAGTGGCACATTTAGAAGGAGCAAAATATATATGCCATGGATGTACAGGGAAAGGAAATGATCAAGTAAGATTTGAAGCTTCAATAGCAGCACTTGATCCAACTATAAAAATCATAGCACCATGGAGAATGTGGGATATAAAGTCAAGAGAAGATGCTATAGAGTATGCAAATAAGAAAAATATTCCTATAACTGTAACTAAAGAAAAAATATATTCAGTGGATGCAAATCTTTGGCATACATCTACAGAAGGTGGAGATATAGAATATTTAGAAAATGAACATCAAAATCATGTATATAAAAAATGTTTACCATTAGAACAAGCTTGTGATACACCGGAATATGTTGAAATACATTTTGAAAAAGGAATTCCAACAAAAGTAAATGGAAAAGAACTTTCACCTGTTGAAATAGTAAAAACATTAAATGATATAGGTGCAAAACATGGAATCGGAGTAATTGATATAATTGAAAATAGATTAGTTGGAATGAAATCAAGAGGAATATACGAGACTCCAGGAGGTACAATACTTTATGAAGCTCATAATATATTAGAAAGTGCAACTTTAGATAAAGAGGCGCTACATTTTAAACAAATGGTATCGTTAAAATACGGAGAACTTATATATAATGGGTTATGGTATTCAAAGATAAGAGAGGCGATAGATGCTTTTATGGAAGAAACTCAAGAAAATGTATCTGGAAGTGTTAAAATGAAGCTTTACAAAGGATTCATAAAGCCTGCAGGTACATTTACAGAAAATGCGCTTTATGACTATTCAATATCATCATTTGGAGATAGTGAACTGTATGACCATAAAGATGCACAAGGGTTTATAAATCTATTTACATTACCTCTTAAAATCAAAGCTATAAAAAATATGAATAAGGAAAATGAATATGAAGAATTAAATCAAGAGATTGCTGTAGATAAGATTATACAATAAAATTATATAAATAAATAGGCTGATATAATCAGCCTATTTAAAATTGATATAAAGTTAGAATATATGGTCTAAATCACATTTGACACTTTCTAAAATATTATCTAGTGTAGATTTTATGTTTGCGATTTGTTCCAAAGACATAGATTTATCTTTTGAATATACAGATCCATCTAATATATCTAAACATAAACATATATTATCAAAATAATCATGGTTTAATAATTTATACCAAGCACCTTTATCATTGAGAAAGTCTTCATTATATTTATCTAATTCATACTTTGCAGTTTGCCAATCATCTTCTTTTATATAGGTTTCTATTATATCAACTTGAGATGTGTATTCATCTGTAAATTCATGGATTTCACTATTGATGTAAAGTCCAAATATTATAAATAGAATTGTCCAAATTAACGAATAAATTAAAGTTTTCAAAGAAATTCACCCCGATGCATTTTATTTTTCTTTTTTTTGGATAAAGATTCTATCGTTTTCATCTATAACACAAATAAGTACATCTTCTACACTTTCAATATGATTGGACTTTAAAGTTTCAAGCAACCAATCAATATTTTTATTAATAAGTTTAACGTTATGTCTTATAATTTTACCATCTAGTATCAAAGATAATGGAAGATGATTTAATTTTTTAGATGGCACATCAACATATGAAGGACTTGGCAATATACTTAAATTACCATCTGTTTCAAGTATAGCATATTGAACATCAGTAATTTTAAAGTAACCATCAATACGAAGTTGTTCTAAAAGTTCATCAATAGTAATTCTTTCTTTTTCTAATTCTTTATAATTTATTTTCCCTTTATCAATTAGTATAGAAGGTTTACCAGATAAAAAGACTCTAATTTTTCTATTTTTTAATGTAATGTATGAAATAATTATTTGCATAGCAACAAGACCTGTGACGGCTGCTATACCATTAATTATAGGTATATTATTGTTTTCCATAGGAATCGCAGCAACTTCAGCTATTAAAAGAGTTATAACTAAGTCAAATGCATTCATTTCAGCTATTTCACCTTTACCCATAATTCTTAAGGCTATTAAAACCACTATATATAGCAAAATACTTCTTATTAAAACTACAATCATTTTTATTTTCCTTTCAAAATCATATAATAAATTAGTATTTCCAACACACCAATATTGATACATAAAACTTAAATCTAACACCTTTAAAATATTGGATAAATTTGATATAATAAGTTTTAAATGAATTTATTAAAATATCAAATAAAAATTTATATAAATAAAGCAATAATAGTAGTAACTATCAAGGAGGATTAAGATATGAGTAAAAGAAAACAAGTACAAGTTCCTATAGAGAAAATTCAAGAACAAGATAGATTTATAGAAGCAATAGCAGAACAAAACTCAAGATACTATGCTATACATCAAACTAAACCAAGATATTTAATACAAACATTTGGATGCCAAATGAATGAACATGATTCTGAAAAATTATGTGCAATGCTTGATGAAATGGGATATGAAAGAGGAATGACTGCAGGAGAATGTGACTTAATAATATACAACACATGCGCAGTAAGAGAAAATGCAGAACTTAAGGTTTATGGAAATCTTGGACAATTAAAGTTCCAAAAAAGAAAGAACCCAGATTTAAAAATAGCTGTTTGTGGATGTATGATGCAACAACCTCATGTTGTTAAAGAATTAAAATCAAAATACAGACACGTTGACTTAGTATTTGGTACACACAATTTATATAAGTTCCCAGAGTTATTAACAAATTCAATGGATACTAATAAAATGTTAGTTGACGTATGGGATGTTGATGGAGAAGTTGTAGAAGGACTTAGAAGCAATAGAAAGTTTGAACTTAAAGCATTTGTAAATATAATGTATGGATGTAATAATTTCTGTACTTATTGTATAGTTCCATATACAAGAGGTAGAGAAAGAAGTAGAACACCAGAAGATATAATAAATGAAATAAAAGAGCTAGCAGCAAATGGAACAAAGGAAGTTACATTACTTGGACAAAATGTTGATTCATATGGAAAAACATTAGAAGAACCTATGACATTTGCACAGCTTTTAAGGATAGTAAATGACATAGAAGGAATCGAAAGAGTTAGATTTATGACATCTCATCCGAAAGATATTTCTGATGAAGTTATATATGCAATGAGAGATTGTGATAAAGTATGTGAATTCTTACACTTACCAGTTCAATGTGGAAGTAGTTCATTACTTAAAAAAATGAACAGGCATTATACTAAAGAATATTATTTAGATATAATAGAAAAGGCTAAGAAAGAAGTCCCAGGTATAGCATTTTCTACAGACTTAATGATAGGATTCCCAGGCGAAACAGAAGAAGATTTATTAGATACAATAGACGTAGTAGAAAAAGTAAGATATGGCTCTGCATTTACATTTATATATTCTAAGAGACAAGGAACTCCGGCTGCACAAATGGAAGATCAAATACCAGAGGATGTAAAGCATGAGAGATTTAATAAAGTATTAAACAAAGTAAATGAAATATGTGCACAGATAAACCAAAGTTATACTGATAAAGTTGTTGAAGTTTTAGTTGAAGGAAAAAGTAAAACAGATGATGATAAGTTTACGGGAAGAACTAGACAAAATAAACTAGTAAACTTTGAAGCTGAAGGTGAAGATTTAGTTGGAAAATTAGTTATGGTAAAAATAACTAGTGCAAACACATTCTCATTAAACGGCATAATAGTAAAATAGAACATACTAATTAAAGTGTAAAACAAAATAAAAATAGCTAGGGGAGCTAAATGGCTGAGAGGATAGACCGACCCTTATACCTGATCTAGATAATGCTAGCGTAGGAAAGCTTTTATATAAAAATATAAATATAAAAGTGTTTAAATTTTAATTATATAATTATAAAGCTATACCTAATAAGGTGTAGCTTTTTTTAGATACAAGAAATTTATAAATCTTCTGATTTACGGATGAATTATAAAGTGTAACTGCTAAACTTAAGCAACGAGCCTGATTTTTAAGCTACGTGTGGGCGAAGTACCTTAGGCCGTTGGCGGCATGAGCGAAGTGAATTTTTATTTTAAAAATAATTTTTATGCTATTATATAAATGGAAATAAATTCAAAAATTGCAGGAGAGATAGATATGTTTGACAATATATTAGAGGTGATATTAGACACAATTCCAGATTGTATCTTTTATAAAGATGATAAATTATACAAAGAAAAACTTCCAAGTCTTATTAATTCTAAAAAAAGAATATTAGATGCATTAAATGAAGCTCTTACAGAAAAAAGCTTAGAAACTAAACAACATACAGAAAGAGTGGTTTATTACGCAAAGAAGCTAGGTAATAGAATTGGACTGGATTCTAATCAAATGAAGGATCTTATAGTAGCAGCAGTGTTACATGATATAGGAAAAATAGGAATACCAGATAAAATATTATCAAAACCTGGAAAGCTTACAGATAATGAATTTGAGCTGATGAAGACTCATACAGAAAAAGGTTATAGAGTTGCTAAATCCAATTATGAAATAGTGCATGTTGCAAATAATATATTATCACATCATGAAAGATGGGATGGTAAAGGATATCCATTAGGTTTAAAAGGTGAAAAAATACCACTTTTATCGAGAATAATCTGTATAGTGGATTCCTATGATGCAATGACTAGTGAACGAGCATATAAGCATAAAATGAGCAATGAAGAAGCAATAAATGAAATTAAAAAGTGCTCAGGAACGCAATTTGATCCAAAGATAGCAAAGATATTTATAGAAGAATTTAGTAGATAAAAAACTAACATATATAAGCTATAAAAATAAGAAAAAATACCGTATATAAGAGACAATTAAAAAAGTCTACTATAGATGGTATTTTTTAATATAATTAAAATATTTTTTTAAATTAAGTTTAAGTAATACTAATTCATTATTAGCATCAAGAAATTTTCAAGAATCTTAGCAGTAATCCCCCAAATGATATATTTTTCATATTCATAAAAGAGTACAGGGTAATTACCACTATCAAACTTATAGCTATGATTATTGGGAATAATATCATATGGGAAATTCTCATGTGGAATAATTTTGACTTCGTTGTTATAGTAACTAGGCTCATATTTTAGTAAGTATGAAATTGGAACTAAAAATATGTGATCTACTTCATCTTTATTTATATTTAGGTTACTTATATCCTTTATATATCCTGAATAGGGATGAATTATTAAATTTGAAGGTGTAACAAGTAAATCAAGACCAGATATAATATCAATGTTATTTTTATTCGTACCAAGTTCTTCACAGGTTTCTCTAATAACTGCATCAAGTGGTGATTCATTAGGTTCTATTTTTCCACCAGGAAATGATATTTCATTAGGTTGAGTTCTTAAATTTTTAGAACGAACTTGAAATAATATATAGTAACTATTATCCTTTTTTACAATAGGAATTAGAACAGAAGCTTTTTTCATATTTTGATGTCCGTTTATATACGGTTTATAGTTTTGAAATTTATCTTTTAGGGTATTAATCATAATGACCTCCTTAATAAGCAATATATACTTATTATAGTATATGAAATATTAATAATTAAGGGCAAATATAAAATAATTGTTAAAATTTGATAAGTATAGTATAATTAAGTTGAAAATACATATTTTAGGGGAGCTAATTGGCTGAGAGGAGACACAATCTCGACCCTTTAACCTGTTTGGATAATGCCAGCGTAGGGAGATAAAATAGCTTATATAAAAAGAGCTTGCAGGTCTTATCCTAGTTGGATAAGACCTTTTTGATTAAACTATAAAATTGAGATATATTGCTAAATTTGTGAAAAAATTTTTAGTATATTTTTGGATAGATAAGCTTAATTTATATCAGGAAACTAGAATTTATGTATATGAATAAAAACTAACTTAAAGGATGGTGAACTATATGGTAATAGCAGATGTATCAGTAATGCCCCTGAGACCTTATGCAGGAGAAGAAGAGATGTATAAGGTAGTAGATGCATGTATAGAAGAAATTCAAAAAAGTGGCCTAAAGTATGAAATAGGTGCAATGAGTACAACAATAGAAGGAGAATTTGAAGAAGTATTTGATCTTTTAAAGGTAATACATAAAATCCCTTTTAATCTTGGTTGTGAAAGAGTTATAACAACAGCTAGGATAGATGAAAAAGCTGGGGGAATAACTATAAATGAAAAACTTAAAAACCATAGATAAAGTAAAAAATAGCTTATATCCTATAGTTACATTTTTAGTTTTGTTAATTATATGGGAAGTAATAGTCAAAGTACAAAATGTACCTCAATATATATTACCAGCTCCAACAGATATACTGAAGGTATTTTATAAAGATTACTTAAATTTATACGTTAACACTTTAACCACTTTAAATGAAGCTACAATAGGATTTATAATAGCTATAATACTATCGTTAACTATGGGAATACTTATGGATTTTATACCTATTTTTAAAAAATGTGTATATCCTATAATGGTTGTATCGCAAACCATACCAACTATCGCAATAGCGCCACTTTTAATAATATGGTTTGGGTTTGATATGTTGCCTAAAGTTATAATGGTAATTATGACTTGTTTTTTTCCAATACTTATAAGTTTTGTAGATGGTATAGAAAATATAGACAAGGATTATTTGAATTTATTTAAAACTATGAATAGTAGTAAATTAGCTACATTTATACATCTTAAATTTCCAATGGCTATGGATAAATTTTTCTCAGGACTTAAGATATCAGCAACTTATACAGTAGTTGCTGCAACTGTAGCAGAATGGTTAGGTGGAACAAAAGGGTTAGGTGTATATATGGTAAGATCAAAGAGTGCATACGCATTAGATAAAGTTTTTGCATCTACTATATTGGTAGTAATATTTAGTTTGATATTTGTAGGAATAGTACAAGCTATTAAAAAAATAGCCTTAAGGCATAATATATAAGGAGAATTTTATGAAATTAAAAAAATTAGTAAGTTTAGGACTTGTAAGTGTACTTACAATGAGTGTACTTAGTGGATGTTCAAATAAAAATGAAAACAACGTTGCTAACAAAGAAGAATCAAAAAATGAAAAGGTAACAATGGTACTAGATTGGACACCAAACACTAATCATACAGGATTATATGTAGCGCTTGAAAATGGATATTATAAAGAAGAAGGTCTAGATGTTGAAATAGTACAACCGTCTGAAGGAGGAGCTGCAACTTTAGTTGCTACGGGAAAAGCTGAATTTGGAGTAAGTTATCAAGAAGAGGTAACTTTTGCTAAAACTAGTGAAGATACACTTCCAATAAAAGCAGTAGCAACAGTTATACAACATAATACTTCAGGATTTGCTTCACCTAAGGATAAAAATATAACATCTCCTAAAGATTTTGAAGGAAAAACTTACGGAGGATGGGGATCTCCTTCTGAAGATGCAATATTAAAAGCACTTATGAAAAAAGAAGGTAAAGATTTTAGTAAATTAAAAGTAGCAAATATTGGACAAGATGACTTTTTTGCTGCTACAAGTAAAAATATAGATTTTGCATGGATATTTGAAGGATGGGATGGTGTAGAGGCTAATAGACGTGGTATTGATTTAAACTTTATACCAATGGGACAAGTAGATGAAAGACTTGACTATTACACACCACTTATAATATCTAACGAAAAATTATTAAATGAAAATCCAGAACTTGCTAAAAAATTCTTAAAAGCTACAGCTAAAGGATATGAGTATGCAATAGAAAATCCTACTGAGGCTGCTAAAATATTAGTAAAACATGCACCAGAAATAGATGAAGAATTAGCTATAAAAAGTCAAGAGTATTTAGCAGATAAGTATATAGATGATGCTAGTAGATGGGGTGAAATGAAGGATAGTGTATGGAATAATTACACAGAATTCTTAAAAGAATATAAGTTGATAAATAAAGATTTAAAGCCTAGTGAGGCATATAGTAATGAATTCTTACCACAATAAAAAAGTAAAGATAAATATAAAAAGTATATCTAAAAGCTATGAAGAAATAGAAGTATTAAAAAACATAAGTATAAAGGTCTATGAAAGTGAGTTTGTAAGTATATTAGGTCCAAGTGGGTGTGGGAAAAGTACTATATTTAACATAGTTGCAAATTTAATAGACTATAGTAGTGGAAGTATAAGTATAGACGGAAGGTTAAGTTATATGTATCAAAAAGACCTTTTATTACCACATAAGACTATAATAGATAATGTAAGCTTACCGTTGACGATAAAGAAAGAAAAAGGATTTAGAAAAAAAAATCTTAAAAAAAGAGAAGCACATAAAAAAGTAAAAGATTACTTTACTACATTTGGTTTAAGTGGATATGAAAACAAATATCCAAGAGAACTGTCAGGTGGGATGAAGCAAAGAGCGAACTTTTTAAGGACGTTTATAAATTCTAATGATATAATGCTTTTAGATGAACCATTTGGAGCGCTTGACTCTATTACAAAATCATCTATGCAAAAATGGTTATTAGAAGTTAAAAATAAGGTTAATTCTACAATACTTTTAATAACTCATGATATTGATGAAGCTATAATGTTATCAGATCGGATTTATGTAATATCAAAAAAACCAGCTGTTGTAAAAAAAGAGTTTATAATTGATAAAAATTATTACAATGATGATAATTTAGAAAATATTATAAAACTAAAAAAAGATATAGTAAGTTTATTATAACCAAAAGGAAGTATCTAGAAATGATTTTAATCATTACTCAAAGATACTTCCTTTTTTGATGTTAAAATTTTACTATAGAATAAAATTCATGTTATAATTGTAGATGATTTTAATTTTTACATACAAAATATAGTAAGGAGCTATGAAATGACAGAAGATATTCAAATAAAAGACATAGAAGATATAACTAAAAATAATAATTTTAAATTATGTGTTAAAGAAAATAACATTTATATAAATATACCAAAAGAAATATTAGAAAAAGAAACAAATTTACTTACAGATTATATTAGAATATATTCTAATATAGAAAGTCTAAAAGAAAATATAAATAAATATTTATTTGATGAAAATAGTACTGTTACTTACAGTATTATAGGAAATCAACTTATGAAAATTAAAAGTGAAGAAAATTTACAAAAAATACTACCTCATATAAATGTTGATATAAATAAAATAGAAGAAAGATTAAAAAATATTTGTGCATGTTTTTCAGTACAATTGCAAGAAATAAATGCTATGAAAGAAGAATTAGCAAATAATTATGTAAATAATTCATATAACATGGACGATATAGTACATAAAGATTATGTAAATGAAGTGATAGAACATATAAAAAATGCTAGTATGTACTCACTAAAAGCCAAGTCTAGGTATGGTTCTATCTGCAGTGGTTATGAGCTTAAAGACAAAGAAGATATAATTGACTTTAATGATGAAGAAATTAATGGAGATTATAGCCCAATACTTGTGATTTATAGCCCAGCAAAATATCATAGAGGTCAATATGTACTTGAAGACTCATCTTATGTATATATAAAAAGACAACCCTTAGAAGCTCTTATAAAACAAGAAAGATTAGAAGAAAAGGGTATAGATTCTATGGGAGCTATAAGTTATAAAAAACTTAAACATGACCTTACCAATGAAAATTTACAAGAAATATTAGCAGAAATATATGTATATGCTCAAAAGAATTCTATAAAATTTGAAAATATAAAATTAGCGGATATAAATTGTAATAAAGTTTGGATGAGCGCTGATAGACTAAAAAAAGAGTTTAAAGAACTTAGATATTATCATAAAAACTTAACTCAAAAAATAAAAGATATATATGATTCTACGGGACAGTACTATACACAAATAGGTGGGAAATATATATTTAACAGTAGAGAATTTATGCATAGTTATAAAACATATAAAAGTAAAGATATAAACAACTAAAAAGGAAATAGGGCTATTAGATTTTAATAGTCCTATTTACATATTTAAAAGTTGTAATTTTAATATATCAGATATGCTATATATATGTTTAACTGGTATTTTTGCAATAAATAAAAAAAGTTTTAAATATATAAAAAAAATAACTTGAGAACGTTATCACTACATGTTATTATAAAAAATGTAAAAGAATAACAAATAAATGTCTTAAATGACAAATACATACAGTATTAAAGGAGATTATTATGGACATAAAGAGTAGATTAAGTGAATTAAGAAAACAAATGAATGAAAAAAATATATATGCGTATATAGTACCATCTTCAGATAATCATCAAAGTGA
>NZ_DATIRC010000327.1:0-3081 GCF_035470145.1 Romboutsia sp. | reverse complement strand
TATTAAAATGATGGTATTATACTTCCTTTATATTCTTTTTCTATAAATTCTTTCACCTCTTTGCTAGTTAAGGCTTTAGACAATGCTTTTATTTTTTCACTTTCTTTATTTTCTTCTCTAACAGCTAACACATTTGCATATGGAGAATCTTTTGACTCTATTACTATTGCATCTTTAGTTGGATTTAGATTTGCGCTTAATGCATAGTTAGTGTTTATTACTGCTCCATCAACATCTTTCAGTATTGTTGGAAGTTGTTCTGCATTCATTTCTTTTATTTCTATATTTTTAGGATTTTCAATTATGTCTTTTATACCTATAAGTTCTCCATCATTAACTTTTATTAATCCGTTTTCTGCTAATAATTTAAGCGCTCTTGCTCCGTTTGTCGGATCATTTGGTATAGCTATTACACTATTTTCCTTTATTTCATCTATAGACTTTACTTTATCTGAATATAATCCTATTGGCTCTAAATGTATTTTTTCTGTATACGTAATTTTGTATCCTTTTTCTTTTACAGTCTCTTCTAAATATGGTATGTGTTGAAAATAATTTGCATCTAGTGATCCTTCATTCAATGCTGTATTTGGTAAAACATAATCATCAAATACTTTTATCTCTAGTTCATACCCTTCTTTTTCTAACTGCGGCTTTATTACTTCTAGTATCTCAGCATGTGGATTTGGTGATACCCCTACTATTATTTTATTATCCTCTTTTACATTACTACATCCTACTAATGATACTAATATCGCTGATGATAAAGCTACTGTTAATAATTTTTTTAATTTCATTTTTAATTCCCCCATTTATTTTTATATTTTATTTTTTTATAATATCCCATTCAATTCATCTCTTGTTTTGACTGAAATATTATTATTTGCAGCGTTTGTTTTATTATTTTTAATTTTTATTTTTTTTCCATATTTAAGTTTATTGTATGCAAAATTTCCTACTCCCTGTATTATTTGGACTAGTATTATAAGCGTTATTACAGTGTATATCATTACAGCTGTATCAAATCTTTGATGCCCATAAACAAGTGCTACACTTCCAAGTCCTCCAGCACCTATTGCTCCTGCCATTGCAGTGTAACCAAGTATTGATATTACAGATAAAGTAACACCCGATACAATTGAAGGCATAGCTTCTTTTATCATAACTTTGAATACTATTTGAGTCTTAGTAGCTCCAAATGATTTAGCAGCTTCTATTAAACCTTTATCAACTTCATTTAGTGCACCTTCTATTATTCTTGCTATAAACGGTGCTGAACCAATTGTTATAGGAACTATTGTAGCTGTTTCTCCTATACTTGTTCCAACAATCATTCTTGTTAATGGTATTAATACAACTATAAGTATCATAAAAGGAAAACTTCTAAGTGTATTTACTATAAATCCTAGTGATTTATTTATGGTACTATTAGGTTTTAATCCATCTTCTTTTGTGACTACTAATATTATTGCTAATATAAATCCTATTATTGTAGCTAATATCGCAGGCACAGTTATCATATATAGTGTTTCTAACAATGCCTCTAACAGAATATCATTTATAAATTCACTTAAACTAGTCATTTATAATATCCTCCCATCTTATATTTTTACTATTTAAGTAATTTTTAACTTTACCCCCATTTTCCTCATGTGTATTTATAATAAGACAACCTAATATATCGTCTCTAAACTTTTCTAATCTACCAAATACTATTGAAAAGTCTATATTCAACTCTCTAGCCATAGTTGTTATTAAAGTGTCGTTTGAAATTTCTTTTGGGAATAATATTTTTATATTACTTCCAGTAGGTAATACAATATTTTCTTCTCCTATTAATTTTCTAAGTCCTTTTGTGTTTTGTAAAAATATTTCTTCCGTATCTCCTACTTCTAAAACTTCTCCATGTTCCATTATTGCCACCTTAGTGCATATTTGCTTTATTACTTCCATTTGATGGGTTACCATTATTATAGTAATATTTAATTTTTTATTTATATCTTGAAGTAATGATAATATTGATTTTGTTGTATTAGGATCTAGAGCTGATGTTGCTTCATCACAAAGAAGTACCTTTGGATTTAGCGCTAATGCTCTCGCTATTGCAACTCTTTGCTTTTGTCCTCCACTTAAATTTCTTGGCTTATCATTTTTTTTATCGCTTATTCCTACTAGGTCTAATAATTCTAAAACTCTTTTATTTATTTCTGATTTGGAATATTTGAAACATTCTAATGGCAATGCTACATTTTCATATACTGTTTTTCTTTCAAGTAATGAAAAGTGTTGAAATATCATTCCTAAATTCTTTCTCAGGATTCTCAATTTTTTTTCATCTAATGATTTCACTTCATCCTTACCTACTAATATACTTCCTTCTTTGTAATCTTCTAATCCATTTATACATCTAAGCAATGTTGATTTACCTGCTCCACTATGACCTATTATTCCAAATATTTCACCTTCTTCAATTTGAATGTCTACATTTTTTAATACCTTCGTATCTCCATAATACTTCCCTACATTTTTAATACTAATCATTTCATTCCTCCCCTTTACTTCCAAGCCAAGGTATAGTTAAATGCTCATATCTTATTTTAAATATAATAAAAGCCTAAGTATAAACTTAGGCTTTACAAGCAATTTATACTCATCTTTCAGCTAATTAGCTGCAGGATTTAGCACCATTGTATATAAAAATATACTGGTTGCCGGGTTTCATAGGGCCAGTCCCTCCACCTCTCTTGATAAGGAAGTATTTATTTTTTCGTTTTTTATTTTCTATATTTTATATAGTATACACCCTCACAACATTTGTCAATCATTTTTCTGATTTTTTGAAATTATTTTATTTATTCGGCTCATTAGGTGTTATATCTAACTTCTTATTCATGTTCTCAAGCATATTTGTAAAATTACTCTTAGTTTCATCTTTAAGTGTTGTAGTTTCATTAACTACTTTTATAAACTCTTCTTTTGATTTAGTCATTTCATTCTTTGAAATTTGATCTAAGTTTTTAAGATTTTGATCTATATTTGCTATTGTTTTTTCACCTTCTGCTATTAAATCATTACTCATTT
>NZ_DATIRC010000326.1:0-6530 GCF_035470145.1 Romboutsia sp. | reverse complement strand
CTATGTATTAACATTTATAGGAGTTATAAAGTTAAGAAAAGATCAACCAAACTTACACAGACCATATAAAGTACCTTTATACCCAGTAATACCAATGATAGCAATAGTAAGTGGATTATTCGTTATATTAAACCAATTATTATTTGCAGGTATGCAAACTACTATGATATCATTAGGAGGACTTTTAGTAACAGCGATAGGTCTACCAGTTTACAATACTATGGTTAAAAAAAATGAAGAAGAAATTAAATTAAAAAAATCAGCATAATAAATAAATATAAAAAAACTCAAAGTGAAAACTTTGAGTTTTTTTCATATTTATTTATTTTTTGGAATTTTATATAAAGGTGATAAAAGAAGAAAATTGACTAATACTATAAAAGAAAGTAAATGGCAATAAAATTAAACTATTTTTTTGTCGAAATAAAACGTCTATATATTATATACAAAACAAAAAGATGTTCCTAAAACAATAAAACTTAAATATCATCACAGAAATAGGAGGAACAGATATGCATAAAAAAACAAAGAAAAAATTAAACATAGGGATAATTACATTAGGTATATTAGCAGCCAATATTAAAATAGGATATAGTTACAGCTATAGCTATAATAAAGAAAAGTTAAAAAATACTAATATATCTAATAAAAATACAACTCAAGAAATTAATAACACTATAAGTGAAAATAATGAAAAAGTAGCATATATAACAATTGATGATGGACCTTCTAAATATACAGAAAGTATAATAAAAATCCTAAATAAATATAATGCTAAAGCTACTTTTTTTATGATAGATAGAAATATGAAAAATTACCCAGAGCAAGTCAAAAATATAATTGAAAATAAAAATACAGCAGGTTTTCATAGTGTATCTCATGACATACATAAACTGTATGAAAATGATAGTTCAGCAAAAGAAGAGTTTGATGTAAATAGGCAAACTTTTTATGAAATAACAGGAAAAAAATCTTATGTAGTAAGATTACCATATGGAAGTAAGCCATATGCGCCAAGTGAGTCATATGAAACTTTAGTAGAAGCTGGATATAAATTATGGGATTGGGATATAGACACTGAAGACTGGAAATTTAATGCTAGTCAAATAATAGAAAATGTAAAGGGTTATTCTAAAAATAAAAATGAAATAGTTATATTAATGCATGAAAAAAAGCAAACAGTAGAAGCCTTAGATGGAATATTAAAATACTTAGTAAGTGAAGGATATCAGCTTTTACCAATAGATGAAAATCAGAAACCACAAAATTATTGGTTAGGAAATTTATATGAATAAAAACATAATAAATAATGTGTTATAATTTATATTATTATAAATAAAAAGGCTGGGATTGGTATGGGTAAGGATAAAAATAAAAATGAATTATGTGTGACGTATAAAGATAGATATATAAAATCTTCTGTAATATATAGAAAAAGAAAAAACATAACTATTATTATAAAACCTAAAGATAACATAACAATAATAAGTCCTCCTAATGTAGATGAGAAAATTTTAAAAGACCTTTTAATAGAAAAAGGAGGTTGGATATTAAAAAAGCTTGAGGAATATAAAGATATTAGCGATTTTAACGAAGAAAAAGAAATAAAAAGTGGAAGTAAACTTTTTTACTTGGGAGAAGAATATGTACTAGAAATTATAAATATTAATAAATTACCAAAGCCCAATATATTTATAAACGAAAATAAAATAATATTACAAACTAGTAATTTAGAATCTGAATATATAAAAAAGGCTTTAAAAGATTGGTATAAAAAAGAAAGTGAAAAAGTTGTATTAAAGTATTTAATAAAATGTAGAGAAAAATCAAAAATGATGATGAACTTAATACCAAGTGTATTAAAAGTAAAAGAACAAAAGAAAAGGTGGGGTACATGTACCTCTAAACGAGCAATTTATATTAATTCTAAAATAGCAATGGCAAGACCAAAATCAATAGAATACATATTAGTTCATGAATTTAGTCATTTAGTTCATATGAATCACTCAAAGAATTTTTATAATTTAGTTGAAAGTATAATGCCAGAATATAAAAAAGAAGAAGAATGGTTAAAGAAAAATAGTTATAAATTAACTTTGTAGTAAATTATATATTTTTGAATATAATTTAGTATTGAAACTATACCCGTAAAGGAGCGAAGCTAATTTATGGATGATAATCAAAAAAATAATTTAAAGAAAGCTAAAAAAAATTGCAAGGATAAGAATAACAGTAACTCACAAGAAAAAGATTCATTAGGTTTAGAAAGATTCTCTTACGCAGATTATGTATTATTATCGTCAACCATATCATATGCAATATCAGAAGAACTAAATGATACAGATGTAAATTTGATTCTTATTTTTTTAGGTATGGTATCAGCGGATTTAGCAATGCTTATAGCTCAAAGAGAAATTAAGGAAGCTAAAAAGGCTGCACAACCAGCAGAAGATATAATTGTATCAGACATACCAGAAGAAGTAATCGTATCAGATTTAGGTAGAAAGTCTAAAAAAACTAAAATTAGAAAAAAATATGTAAGAAGTAAGAAAAAAAATGATTGTTAAACTATTGGGTTAAACAGTCATTTTTATTTTAATATGATTATAAGATTAACAATATTAAAATGAAATTATTTGATACAATAAATATAATGATTACTATAATTTATACTGAAAGGAAGGTATGAAAAATGAAGTGTAGTGAATTTCACTTTAGGGGTAAAGAAGATTTAGATATACATGTATATAAGTGGGAAAATGAAAATATAAAACCTAAAGGGGTTGTGCAAATAGCTCATGGAATGGCAGAAACAGCAATAAGATATGAATACTTTGCAAAGCATCTAACTGAAAATGGTTATATAGTTTATATAAATGATCACAGAGGCCATGGTAAAACTGCTGAAATAATAGATAATGTAGGATATTTAGCCGATAAGGATGGATTTACATGCTTAGTAGAAGATATGAATATTTTAACTAATATAATAAAAGATGAAAATGATGATTTACCAGTATACTTATTTGGGCATAGTATGGGCTCATTTGCAAGTCAAAGATACATAATGGAATATGGAAATAATATAAATGGAGTTATTTTATCAGGATCAAATGGAAAGCAAGGATTTATATTAAATGTAGCAGAAAAATTAATAAGTTATGAAATAAAAAAGAATGGAAGAAAGTATAAAAGTAAAAGACTAGATAATTTAATCTTTGGCGGAAATAATAAAAAATTCAAACCATCAAAAACAGATTTTGATTGGTTAAGCAGAGATGAAAAAGAAGTAGAAAAATATATCCAAGATCCATTTTGTGGAGTGTTATTTACTTGTGGATTCTTTTATGATTTCATAAAAGGCTTAAAAGAAATTGAAGATAGCGATAATCTTAAGAAAGTTCCACTAGATTTACCTATATATATAATATCAGGTGATGAAGATCCAGTTGGAAAAAATGGTAAGGGAGTTTTAAGATTAAGAGATAGATATATAAATTTAGGTATAAAAGATGTTTCATGCAAGTTGTATGAAGGTGGAAGGCATGAAATGTTAAATGAAATAAATAAAGATGAGGTTATAGAAAATATAATACTTTGGATAAATGAAAGAAATAACGCTAATCTCTAAGGCTTTTAGATTAGCGTTATTTTTTATTAGTAGTATCGGTATTTCTAGAGTTATTTTTAATCTTACTTAAAGAAAGGTTTTAGTATAGGTATTTTAGGTTGTGAAGTTGAAATTTTAATTACCCTCTTTATTAATATATTAGACTAATTAATAATTATAAGTTGACATACAATATATTATGTTTTATGACATAAAGAGTGATATATTTTAAAAATATAATTATAGTTAACAAAACACACTGGATAAACATAATATAAATAAACTATTCAAGAATTCAATATAATATATAGTTTAAAATATTTTAAATATAGGTGATATTAAAATGCCACAAAAAATTTGCGTAGTAGGTCTTGGATATATAGGACTTCCAACAGCAGCAATATTAGCAGATAATGGCTATGATGTTGTTGGAGTGGATATAAATAAAGAAGTTATAGATAATTTAAACAAAGGAAAAATAATAATAGAAGAGCCAAATCTTAATGAAATAGTAAAAGACGTTGTGAGTAAGAAAAAACTTATAGGCAAATATTCACCAGGTAAAGCCGATATATTTATAATATGTGTTCCCACACCAATAAGAGAAGATAAAAAAGCAGATATGACTTATGTAATAGATGCAACTAAGAGGATATTACCGCATGTAAGGAAAAATAACATAGTTATTTTAGAGTCAACATCACCAGTAGGAACAACTGAAAATATTATAAAACCTATCCTTGAAAAAACCAACCTAAAAGTAGGGCAAGAGATATATTTAGGTTACTGCCCAGAAAGAGTAATCCCAGGAAGAATAATAGAAGAACTATCAAACAATAACAGAATAATAGGAGGAATAAATGAAATATCTGCATTAAAGATAAAAGAGATTTATGAAAGTTTTGTAAACGGTCAACTATATACAACTGATACGAATACTGCAGAAATGGTAAAACTTACAGAAAATACTTTTAGAGATGTTAATATAGCGTTAGCAAATGAATTATTAAAAGTATGTGATGATTTAGGCATAAATGTGTGGAATTTAATAAAATATTGTAATAAACATCCAAGAGTAAATATATTAGATCCAGGACCAGGGGTAGGAGGTCATTGCTTAGCTGTTGATCCATGGTTTATAGTAGAAGCTTCGGAGAATTTAGCTAATATAATAAAACTTTCAAGACAAACAAATGACTCTATGCCACAGTATGTTTTTGATAAAGTAGAAAAGTTAACTAAAGATTTAGAAGGCAGTAAGAAAATATCAATACTAGGTATGACATATAAAAAGGATATCGATGATATGAGAGAAAGTCCTATAGTACATTTAGTAGATATTTTAAAAGAAAATAATTATCAAATATCTATATATGACCCATATGTAAGTGAGTATGAAGATTTAGAAAAAGACTTACTAAAGTGTGTTAAAGATAGTGATTTATTGGTGCTTGGAGTAGACCACTGCGCATTTAAAAATATACAATATGAAGAAGTTTATAAAGCTATGAAAGGGAAGGTAATACTAGATACTAGGAAATTTTTAGATGAAGATAAAATGAAGGAAATAGGATTTATATATAAGTTATTAGGATATAAAAAATAAAATATACGAAAGGAGACAAATGGTGATGTATGAGCTTAGTGAACTTAAGATTGCATGTATATTTGATCCATTTACAATGAGCTGCTATGAGGATATGTGTAAATTAATAAAAATAAGCCCAGATAACTGGAGAATAGATTTAGAATCCAATAGACCACATCTGTTATTAGTAGAATCTGCTTGGCATGGAAACGACGGACAATGGATTGGAAAAGTTAGGTATATGAATAAATATAATATCAGTAAGTTACAAGAGGTAATAAATTGGTGCAAAAAGAATAAAATACCAACTGTATTTTGGAATAAAGAAGACCCTGCTCACTATGAAGATTTTATTGGAACTGTTAAATTATTTGATTATGTATTTACAACGGATGAGGATAGTATACCAAAATATAAAAATGAATTAAATCATGGTAGGGTATACCCACTACCGTTTGCAGCTCAACCCAAAATACACAATCCCATAAAGGTATATGACCAAAGAATAGAAAAAGCTTGTTTTGCAGGTGCTTTTTACAATGATAGATTTCCAGAAAGAAGGCGGAATTTACAAAAAATTTTGAGGCTAGCTATAGGTCAAATAGGACTTGATATATATGATAGAAATTATAATTCTAAAAATCCATTATACAGATATCCGAATGAGTTTAGTGAATATATAAAAGGATACCTACCTACAAATGAATTAGAAAAGTGCAATAAAGGATATAAAATAATGCTAAATGTAAATTCGATTACAAATTCACCAACAATGTTTTCAAGAAGAGTATTTGAAAGCTTAGCGTGTGGAACTCCTATAATCAGTTCTTATTCATTAGGAATAAAAAAAATGTTTAATGATTTAGTAGTAGCTAGTAATAGTGTAGGAGAGCTTAAAGAAGAATTTATAAAATTAAAAGACAAAGATTATTATGAAAAAAAAGTGATAAAAGGTATTAGAGAAGTATTAAATAACCACACATATCAACATAGAGTAATGTTTATATTAGATAAAATTGGAATAAAAATTTATGATAAAAAAACTACAGTAGCTATTGTTAGTATGATAAATAATATCGAAGATTTAAAACAGGCAAAGTTAATTTATCATAAACAAGAATATAAATATAAAAAACTATATGTATTAGTTAAAAATGATAAATTATACAATGAAATTATTAAAAATAATAAAGATATAAATATAATATTAATTAATGATGAAAATGAGTCTAATCATAGTGTATTTCAAGAAGATTATGTAAGTATTATTAATCTAAATAATCATTATGGAAATTATTATATAGAAGATTTAGTAAATGCTAGTTTATATAC
>NZ_DATIRC010000325.1:0-21569 GCF_035470145.1 Romboutsia sp. | reverse complement strand
TTCTATACATTTTTTCAAAACTAAAGTAATAACAATTCAGAAGGTTTTTGTTCATTTTTTAAAAATCACATTAATATACTTAAACTATATTAATATGATTTTTAAGGAGTTGAAATTATTATGAAAATAAGTTCTTTGCCTACACAGCCTGATAACCCTACAAATTCAAAAAGACATAATTTGCTTCGATATGCATTAGAAACGGTTAATCGTTTAGAAGATTTTGATAATATTATAGAATTATTAAATCCTCCCTCTGATATTACAACGATAGCATCTCCAGGGAGATTTAAAGGTGTTAAAGTAGGTATAATAGGTGGAGGGTTAGCTGGTTTATCATCAGCATTTGAACTTAGAAAACTTGGGTTTGATACTACTATATTTGAATCTTGTGAAGATCGTGTAGGAGGAAGAATTTATACTCACTATTTTGATGAAGATAAAAAATTTTATGGAGAGCTTGGAGCTATGCGTATTCCAGTAAGTCATGAAACTACTTGGCATTATATAAATCTTTTTAACTTAAATACAAGAACTTTTGTTCAAACCAATAAAAATGCGTTATTATATGTAAGAGACATAAGAGTTAGAAACGATCCTGAAGGAAAGAACGTAATGGAGAAAATTTATCCCGAATTTAATTTAAAATTATGGGAAAGAAATACGCCATGGCAAAAGCTTATACAATATGGACTAGGTACTCCTTTAGTTAGTATTGATCCGTACCTAAGAAAAGAAATTTTAGAAGTTAAACCTAAATATAATCCTCAGATTCAGTATTGGGAATATTATAATACTCGTCAAATTCTTGAATCAATGAATTTAAGTCAAAGTGCTTTAAATCTTTTAGGAAGTGTTTCTCCTTTTGTAAGTTCTTTTTATTACAATAGTTATTTTGAAATTTTACAAGAAGAGTACCCCGTAGATTTTTCATTCTTATATGAAATTATAGGTGGAATGGTTAACCTTCCTCTTTCTTTTTATAGATCTCTAATATCTCAAAATCCTAAAGAATATGAAAATACTTCAAATAGTGATTTAGGTAAAGTAATATGGAAAAATGGAAATTCAGTTACAGAAATTCATAAATGTCAAAAAGAAAATAAAGTTTTATTAAAATATAAAAATAAGCATTTAACCGAAACTTTACAAGAATCATTTGATTATGTTATTTGTACCATACCATTTTCAAGCCTTCGAAATATTAATATTAATCCTTTATTTAGCACCCAAAAAATGCAATCAATAAAAGAAGTTAACTATGCAAACTCTCAAAAAACATTATTTTTTTGTAATAAACGTTTTTGGGAAGAACAAGGAATTATAGGAGGAGGTTCATATACTGATTTACCTATTACAAGTATTTGGTATCCTTCTGATCATGCAAAATGTATTGCTGATGATAATAAGAAAAGAGTTTGTTTTGGTGAATCTCCTTTTAATAATTGGGGCCCTAGAAAAAATTGCTCACCTAATAATCCAGGAGTTTTTTTAGCATCATATAACTTTTCTTTAGATGCAGTAAGATTAGGAAATTTAAGTAAAAAACTACATTTTACAGAAGTAAAAGAACAAGTAGAAGCTGTTCATGGCCTTCAAAAAGGATATCTTGACTCAGTAATAAAAGATTATAAAACTATATGTTGGAATGAAGAACAAGGGTTTTATGGCGCTTTTTGTTATTTTTTACCACAACAGAAAAAAAACTTTTCATATTCTATTATAAAACCAGAATATAATAACAGAGTATTTTTTGCAGGTGAACATACATCTGCTAAGCATGCTTGGATACAAGGAGCTTTAAATAGCGGAATGAAAGCAGCAAACTCTTTAGCAAAATATTGTAAAATTCATAGTAGTTAAAATCGTAGAGCAATTAATAGATACTTCTCAAGCCATCTGGGATTATTCTGATAATGAACATAAACAGATAATCCTAAATGGCTTGATAGGTAAAATTATTATTAATGTAGCTAAAATAGATATTATTCTACGCTTGCGTTAGTATTTTTTATATAAGCTACACACTCAACGTGCATAGTATGAGGGAACATATCTACTGGTTGTATTTCAATACATTTGTATCCTCTTTCGTCTAAGTAATTTAAATCTCTTGCTAATGTAGATGGATTACAAGAAACATAAACTACTTTATCTGGTGACATAGATACTATAGTATCTAATACTTTCTCTTCACACCCTTTTCTAGGAGGATCTACTACAACTACATTAGCAGTTTTTCCTTCTTTATACATCTCAGGAACTACGTCTTCGGCCTTTCCCACATAAAACTCTACATTATCTAAATTATTTAGCTTTGCATTTATCTTAGCATCAGTTATAGCATCTTCTACTATCTCTATTCCATAGACCTTTTTGGCTTTTTGTGCTAAAAATAAAGATATAGTTCCTATACCACAGTATATATCAAACACAGTATCATTTTCTTGTAAATCAGCATATTCTAGTGCCTTGTTGTATAATACTTCAGTTTGTATAGGATTAACTTGGAAAAATGATAATGGAGATATTTCAAATACTAAATCTCCTATATAATCATTTATCTTTCCATCTCCATATATTACTCTATTTTCTTTACCTAATATTACATTAGTTTTTTCTCTATTAACATTAACAACTAAGGTTTTAAATCCCGGTACATTTTCTTCTAATACAGACGCTAATTCATTTAAATACGGTAATTTCTTTCCATTTGCAACTAACACTACCATAACTTCCTTAGTCGTAAATCCTATTTTAGTAACTAAATGTCTTAACACACCTGTATGTGACTTTTCATCATAAATACTTACACTATAAGCATTTATATAAGTTTTTATTATTTTCATTATCTTATCATTTACATCATGTTGTATTACACACTTATCCATAGGTATAATGTCATGACTTTTTTTCTTATAAAAACCTATAGCAGGTGCATTATTTAGTTTTTGTATAGGGAATTGTGCCTTATTCCTATACCTTAAAGGTTCATCCATTCCAATTGTGTTATGTATCTTAACACCTTCTAATTTCCCGATTCTGCTTATAACTTGTTTTACTTCATTTGTTTTTATATCTAACTGCTTTTGATAATCTAATTCTTGTATTTGACACCCTCCGCAATCTTTAAGACTATCACTACATATTCTTTCTACTCTAAAAGGTGATTTTTCTATTATCTCAACTATATCACCCACAGCATAATTTTTTTTAGATTTATTTATTCTAACTTTTACTTTATCTTCTATTAGTCCGCCCTCTACGAAGACAGTAAAACCATCATGTTTTCCTACTCCAACTCCGCCTTGACCTATATCAACTATGTCTACAATGTACTCTTTATTTTTTGATAACATTAAGGTATCCTCCGTCCGTATATTTTAAGAAGCTTTAAGAGTTTATTTTACCAAAAAAATAGAGGCTTATAAAGCCCCTATATGAATAAATCTTTACTTTTATATCCTCTATATAGCTGTAAGCTAGTAAATATTAGCAATATGCATCCAAATAACGGTCCTATATATACTAATTTTTCCGCTAAATTTTGAGCAACTCCAGTATCTACAATTGATTTAACGGCTCCTGTGTAATCAATTTTTGCATTAATTCCGTATCTTATCCATGTAAAAGATGTCATAAGTGCAACTGGAACTACACTCATCGTCATATAAAATCCACTTATCGATCTTTTCTTTACACCTTTTAATCCCATATATATTGGTAAGAAAAATAATACCGGTAATATAAATCCATAAAACTGTGGTGATAATGCTAAAAATAACATGGAACTAAATAAAAAACTAGTTATATACTTTCTTAAATAATTTGTTTTTCCTTCAAAATCACATAATGATGCTTTTAAGTATCTTATATACACTTCTACACTTGTTTCTAATTTATCCTTATCCTTTGATGATTTTAATTCTTTTATAAGCTCTATCCCTTTTGAATTTAAGTTGTTATACTGAATTTTCATATTTTCTGGAATATCTACATTACCATATTCATTATATAGTTTGTCTAATTCTGATTTATATTTTTTCTTTTTAGCATCTTTCATAATTTGAACTTTGCCTATTTCTGATTTCAATTGATTTATTGTGATTATAACTAAATTCGCATTCATTGTAATCGCCCCCTTTAAGTATATAGTACTATACAAAATGTTCTTTTGTCAGAAGATTTATTATTTAATTTATATGATATTTAGTTAAAAAACCCTACCTTATATTTAAGTAGGGTTTTTATACTTTTACTTCGGATCTTTTACTATTTTACTCATTGATATTCCTATACAAATAAATATGGTAGACCATATTACACCCATAAATCCCCATGCAGCACCTGTCATAATTTTAACCCCCTCTTTCTTACGAAGTTGTTACCTTATTAGATTCTATTTCTTCTTTGTATTTATTTTTAATTGATTTATATGATTGCATAAATCCTATTAATAATACGGTAAATACAACTATTCTACCTAAGTTAACCCAAATAGCAAACTCTGGTATATCTGCTATATAGCTAGGTGTTGCTTTAAAGTTACCAGCTATCCAATAATCTCTTGTAAAGAATACTAAGAATGTTATTATTGTAACTGGTGTTAAGAATTGATGGAATAATCTGAAGAACCACTTAGGAACTTTCCATAGTCCACCTTTATTCATTTCTTCAAGAGCTTTATCTTTAACACACCAACCAATTACTATTATTTCTATTAATCCTAAAACTATTAATAAATAGTTACCTATCCAATTATCTACTTCTGTGAAATAAACAAAGTTAGCACTTTGAGTTAATATTGACTCTACAGCTATCGGAGTTCCAACTATTAAGTATCCAATAAATACTATCCAAGCACCTTTCTTTCTATCTATTCCTGCATCTTCTTCTAGTAATGCTACTAGATAGTTATACATCGCTATAGCAGATGTTACACCAGCGAAGAATAATAATAAGAACCATATAGCTCCAAATATTCCTCCTCCAGTCATTGTACTAAATACATTAGGTAATGCTATAAATGCTAAACCTATACTTCCTTTTATACCTTCTGGTCCTAGAAATGCATATGCTATAGGTATAACTGCTGTTCCACCTAATATAACTTCTGCAAATTCATTTAATGATATTGTTGCAACAGAAGCTGTTACTATATCTTCATCTGGTTGTAGGTATGAAGCATAGTTTTGTATTATACCCATTCCTAAAGATAATGTGAAGAATATTTGTCCTGCTGCTGATATTGCAGATTGCCATGATAATTGACTAAAATCTGGATTCCAGATAAAGTTTAATCCTCCCAATGAACTCCAGTCTGGATTAACAGGTGTTCCTAATGTTAAAGATCTTATTGCTAAAATTATACCGAATACATAAAGCACAGGCATCATAATTTTAGCCCAAGATTCTATACCTTTTTGAATACCCTTCATTACGGCAAGCGCTAAGCAAAGTAACGCTATAACCCAGAATATTAAGTTCTTCGGATCTTGAACATAATTTACAAAGAATCCACCTGGGTCCCCATTATAGCCTCCTATTAAAGAATTTACTGCGAATCCTAATGCCCATCCTATTATATGATTGTAATAAGAATTAACTAATATAGTAACTCCAAATGCTATCATTCCACATAAAGCTCCAACTATAATTGCTTTTTTTGGTTTCATTGCTTGTTTTGCTTGCAAATACATCATTGGTCCTAATGTTCCATGACCGTGTTTACCACCATAACGTCCTACACTCCATTCTACTAACATTACAGGCATACCTATAACTATTAGTGCGAAGAAATATGGTATCATGAATGCTCCTCCACCATTTGAAGCAGCTACGTACGGGAATCTCCAGAAATTCCCTAATCCAACGGCATTTCCTGCCATCGCTAATATAAGACCAATTTTTGAACCCCAGTTCTCTCTACTTTCACTCATTAGTCTATCCCCTCCTTTTTTTATACCTATGCTTTAGATAATTAAATTATGATTGATCTAGATGTGAAATTTAACTGAATTTTCTGAATAATCCAGTTATAAAATAACCACTAAGTCTATCAATTAACTTAGTGGCTAAATTTGTAGCTTAAAAATATAATATCACTAGATTTTTATATTTGCAAGCAATTTTTTAGAATTTTCAGAAAAGTCTAACTTTTATTTTTGTTCAAGTTTTATTTTTTATAAAACTCGAGTTGATCCTCTATATATTACACCTCTTGAAGCATCTACAGTAACAACTTCTCCATCTTTAACTGAATTAGTTATGTTGTTAGCTGACACTACAACTGGCTTATCTAAATTTAATCCTACTATCGCTGCATGAGAAGTCATTCCACCCTCTTCAGTTACTATAGCAGCTGATTTTTCTATACAAGCATTCATTTCTATATCTGTCATAGTAGTAACTAATATATCACCTTCATTGAAATCCTTGCAGTCTTCTCCTCTTTTAAGTATACGAACTTTACCTTCTACAGTCTTGCTTCCTACACCTATTCCTTGAACTATTTCTTCACTTATAACATGAACTTTTATTAAGTTAGTTGTTCCACTTACACCAACCGGTACTCCAGCAGTTATAACTACTAATTCACCATTATTTATATAGTTAGCACTTCTCGCTGCTTCTATAGAATTTTCTATAACTTCATCTGTGTTTTTTGAATCTGATGATTTAACACTGTAAACTCCCCAAGTAAGAGCTAATCTTCTCATTATTTTTTCGTTATTAGTAGTAGCTATTATTGGACACTTAGGTCTAAATTTAGATACCATTCTTGCAGTATATCCTGAAGAAGTAGAAGTTATTATAGCTGATGCATCTAAATCTACAGCTGTTGTACATGTTGCATGACTTATAGCATCTGTAACAGTTGAGTTATTTTTTGCATTTTGCTTCAATAAGTTGTCATAATCTAATGTTTTTTCAGTTCTTTTAGCTATTGTTGCCATAGTTTTTACAGCTTCTACAGGATATTTTCCTGCAGCTGTTTCTCCAGATAACATTATTGCGTCTGTTCCATCATATATAGCGTTTGCAACGTCAGTAACTTCCGCTCTTGTAGGTCTTGGATTTCTCATCATAGAATCAAGCATTTGAGTTGCTGTTATTACAGGTTTCGCTAATTCATTACATTTTTTTATCATCATTTTTTGTACTACTGGTATATCTTCTGTTGGTATTTCAACTCCTAAGTCACCTCTAGCAACCATTATACCGTCAGAAACTTTTAATATTTCATCTAAATTATCTACACCTTCTTGGTTCTCTATTTTAGATATTATTTGTATATCTGTAGCATTGTTTCTTTCTAATATCTCTCTTATAGCTAATACATCAGATGCTTTTCTAACAAATGAAGCAGCTATATAATCTATACCTTGGCTTATACCAAATTCTATATCGCTTGTATCTTTTTCAGTTATAGCTGGTAAGTTTATTTTCACTCCTGGTACGTTTACTCCCTTATGATTCTTAACTATACCTGAGTTTTCAACTATACAAACTATATCATCTCCATTTACTTCTGTAACTTTTAATCCTACTAAACCATCATCTATTAATATAGTGTTTCCTGGTACAACATCGTTTGCAAGGTCCTTGTAACTTACCGTACACATTTCTTTAGTTCCCACAACGTCCTTCATAGTTATAGTAAATTTTTGACCTTCTTCTAATAAAACTTCTGGCTCAGCAAAGTTTCCTGTTCTTATTTCTGGTCCTTTTGTATCTAATAAAAGCGCTACTGGTTGATCTAATTTTTCTCTAACCTTTTTCGCTACATCTAATCTACCTTTATGTTCTTCATGAGATCCATGCGAAAAGTTAAATCTACATACATTTAACCCATTCTCAACAAGTTGAGTTAAAACCTCTTCTTTCTCTGATGCTGGTCCTAATGTACAAACTATTTTAGTTCTTTTCATATTTTTTAACATATATATTCCTCCTATATTATATAGATAGTATTTTTACCATTTCATAAGTATCTTTATCAAATGATCTAGTCATTGATAAAGCTTCATTTATCTCCATATCAATTATCTTATTGTCTTTAATACCTACTACTCTAGCAGCTTTTCCATCTAATAATAGCTCCACTGCTCTAAATCCCATTCTACTAGCTAATATCCTATCAAATGCAGTTGGACTTCCACCTCTTTGTACATGTCCTAATACAGTAACTCTTAAATCAGCTTGAGTTTCTTTAACTATGTCTTTACCTAGATCTTGTGCATTTCCTACACCTTCTGCCAGTACTATAATACTATGTCTCTTACCTCTTTTTTGAGTTGTTTTTAATTTATTACATACATCTTCAACTTTGAAGTCAACTTCGGGAACTATTATAGTTTCTGCACCACCTGCAAGACCTGAATATAAAGCTAAATCTCCACAGTGTCTTCCCATAACTTCAACTATGTTAACCCTTTCATGAGAAGAAGAAGTATCTCTTATTTTACCTATAGCATCTATTATCGTATTCATTGATGTATCAAATCCTATAGTATAGTCAGTGTATGCTAAATCATTATCTATAGTCCCTGGTATTCCTATAGCTGGGAATCCTAAATCACTTAATTTTTGAGCACCATTAAATGATCCATCTCCACCTATAACAACGAGACAGTCTATGCCATGTTTCTTTAATACCTTTACTCCTACTAATCTACCTTCTTCTGTTTTAAACTCTTCACATCTAGAAGATTTTAATATAGTTCCACCTCTATGTATAATATCACCAACAGAAGATAAATTCATTTCTTTAATATCTTCTTCTATTAATCCTTTGTACCCTCTGTTAATTCCGTATACTTTACATCCATAGTATATTGCAGACCTTACAACAGCTCTTATAGCTGCATTCATTCCCGGAGCATCTCCTCCACTTGTCAATATGCCTATAGTTTTCATAGTGTTACCTCCTAGTTATCTATTTTAACATTAAGGGACACTTATTGTCCCTCGTATGTTTTTTTATCCCATCAAAGTTAAAAAAATTAAATCTCCTAAAATATTCATTTTCTGATATTATACCACAAGATTATGTATTTTTTTCATAATATTATTATATAATAATTTTTTTATTCTAATTATTCTATTTTTTTACTTTTTTTATTTTTAATACACTAATCTTTTATTTTTATATTTTCTTTAGACAATATTTTTTGCAAATCTAAAATCAAATTATTTGTAATCTTTACATTTAATCCATTCCACTTATACAATTGCTTACTATCTTCTGCATATAAAAATGTATTCTCTATCCCTAAATGCCTTTTTGATATTTCTACAATTTTATCAATTAGTTCCTTATTATTAAAACTATCTATTTTTAAATATAATCCACTTTTAGAATTGTTATTATACTTTAAATTATCTTTTGAATTATAATTTGATTTTGTATTGTATTTTCTTTCTTCAAATTTAGATGAATCATTTATGTCCTTAATTTCTCTAACTATAAGTTTTGCATTTTCGTCTTCTTTTATACTCAATGTTCCCTTTACATATATAATATTATCTTCATTTAAAATATTATTATATTTTTGTAACAATTGAGGGAATACTATTATTTCTATAGTTCCATATAAATCTTCAAGTTCTATAAATGCCATTATATCATTTCTTTTTGTTGTTTTTATAGTTTTATTAACTATAATCCCACCCATTATAACTTCTCTTTCATCTAGAGCCATATAACTTTCTGCATCGTCTCTTAAAGAATTTAATTTACCATTATCTATAGAAGTATTTCTTTGTATTTCTTCTTCAAATTCTGCTAATGGATGACCACTTACATACATACCTAATACTTCTTTTTCTAAATTAAGCCTTTCTCTTTCTTCATACTCTTTTAATTTTGGAATATTACTAACCTCTTGCAGTTTATTAGTTTCTTGTCCTCCTCCAAAAACATCAAATAAAGATATTTGACCTTGTACATTTTTCTTTCTATCCATAGCTATACTATCTAATAAGTTTTCATAGCCTGACATTAAACTTGCTCTATTTTCACTTATATCATCAAAAGCACCACATTTTATTAAACTTTCTATGACTCTTTTATTTGTGTCTTTTGAATCTAATCTTTTTGCTAAATCTCCAAAATCTGCAAATGCTCCATTTAGTTCTCTTTCTTTTATAATATTATTTATAATATTAACTCCAACATTTTTAACAGCCGCTAAACCAAATCTAATATTATTACCCTCAACTGAGAACTTAGAGAAGCTCTTGTTTATATCTGGTTTTAGTACTTGTATATTTAATATACTACATTCTCTTATATATTCAACAACCTTATCTGTATTACCCATTACACTTGTAATTAAGGCTGCCATAAATTCCACTGGATAATATGCTTTTAAATATGCTGTTTGATATGATAAAACTCCATATGCCGCTGCATGCGACTTGTTAAACGCATACTTTGCAAAATCTATCATATCATCAAATATTTTATCTGCTATCTTTTCTGGCACTCCATTTCTAACAC
Organism: Romboutsia sp.; assembly: GCF_035470145.1. Classification (GTDB taxonomy): domain Bacteria; phylum Bacillota; class Clostridia; order Peptostreptococcales; family Peptostreptococcaceae; genus Romboutsia_D. The sequence continues at coordinate 11,065 of NZ_DATIRC010000325.1, read as the reverse complement.
ACCCAGCTATTTCTATATTGCCATTTTCATCTTCTTTTCCATGGATAAAGTATCTTCTTTCTTCTTCCATTACATCCATTTTCTTTTTACCCATAGCTCTTCTAACTAAGTCACTACGGCCATAACTATATCCTCCAAGATCTCTAACTACTTGCATTACTTGTTCTTGATATACTAAACAACCATAGGTAACTTCCATTATTGGCTTTAATTTTTCATGTAAATATTTTACATGATGAGGGTTATTTTTGTTATCTATATACGTAGGAATAGAATCCATTGGTCCCGGTCTATATAATGATATTCCGGCAACTATATCCTCGAAATTATCTGGTCTTAGTTGCTTCATAAAAGTTCTCATACCGGCGCTTTCTAACTGAAATACTCCTAACGTGTTTCCTGATGATAAAAGTTCATACACCTTTGGGTCATCATAATCCATCTTTGAAAAATCTATTTTATTATTATGATTTTTTTGTATTAAATCTAATGTATCTCTTATTACTGTAAGAGTTCTTAGCCCAAGAAAGTCCATTTTTAAAAGTCCCAATTCCTCCAATGTAGTCATTGTGAATTGAGTTGTTATAGCATCTTGATGCTTATATAACGGAACGTACTCGTCTACGGGATTTTTAGATATAACTACACCTGCCGCATGTGTCGATGCATGTCTAAGCATTCCTTCTATTTGCTTTGATATATCTATAGTTTCTTTAGTTTCCTTATCTTGCTCATATAAAGCTCTTAAATTTGGATTCGTTTCTAAAGCCTTATCTATTGTCATTCCAAGTGCAAATGGTATTTCCTTCGCTATTTTATCTACCTTAGTGTAAGGTATGTCTAATACTCTACCAACATCTCTTATAGCAGCTTTTGCACCCATAGTCCCGAAGGTAATTATTTGTGCAACATGATCATCTCCATATTTTCTTTTTACATAATCTATAACTTCTTCTCTTCTTTCATAACAGAAATCAATATCTATATCGGGCATAGAAACACGTTCTGGATTTAAAAATCTTTCAAATAGTAACGAATATTTTATAGGATCTATATCAGTAATTTTAAGAGTATATGCTACTATTGAACCTGCAGCACTACCTCTCCCTGGACCTACCATTATATTATTCTCTTTTGAGAAGTTTATAAAGTCCCAAGTTATTAAAAAATACTCTACATATCCCATTCTTTCAATTACATCTAACTCATAATTGAGCCTATCTATAACTTCTTTACTTGGATTTTCATATCTTTCTTCTAATCCTTTGAAACATAACTCTCTCAAGTAGCTATCAGGTGTATACTCCTCTGGTACATCATATTGTGGAAGATGTATTGTGTTAAAATCGAATTCAATATTACATTGCTCTGCTATCTTGACCGTATTTTCTACCGCCTCTATAGCATAGGGGAATAACTCTTCCATTTCTTCTCTTGATTTCAAATAAAACTCATCACTACCAAATCTCATTCTATTAGGGTCATTTACTGTTTTTCCCATTTGGATACACATAAGCACATCGTGTATTTTTGAGTCTTCTTTATTCACATAATGAACGTCATTTGTGGCTACCAATGGGATACCTGTTTCCTTAGAAAGTTTAACTAATCCTGAATTTACTTCCCTTTGTTCAGGTAAATTATGGTCTTGTATTTCTAAATAAAAATTTTCTTTTCCAAATATATCTCTATACTCTAAAGCTAATTTTTTTGCCTTATCATAATTTCTATCCATAAGTGCCCTAGATACATCTCCTGCTAAACAAGCAGATAATGCTATTATTCCATCACTATATTTTTTTAATTCATCAATATCTACTCTTGGCTTGTAATAAAACCCTTCTACATATGATGTAGATACCATTTTAATTAAATTTTTATATCCATCCATGTTTTTAGCTAGTAAAACTAAATGTCCTTGTCCCTTATCATAGTTAGGATCCTTGTCTCTTAATGTACGAGATGCAGTGTAAACCTCACAGCCTATTATTGGTTTTATTCCTTCTTTTCGAGCTGCTTTATAAAAATCTATTACACCAAACATGCAACCATGATCAGTTATTGCAATCGCACTCATATTTAATTCTTTAGCCCTAGCCACAAGCTTCTTTATCCTTGAAAATCCATCAAGTAAGCTATATTCCGTGTGAACATGAAGATGTGCAAAATCTTTGCTCACTACATCACCTCCTGTCTTATCTTTTAATATTACCACAAAAACATATGATAAAACAAAAAGAGGTTATATTAAATATAACCCCCACTTTATAATTGTTTCTATCTTAACTTATTAGCAATTTCTTCTATTTTTCTTAGCCTATGATTTACTCCAGATTTTCCTATCGGAGGATTTAGCATCTCTCCTAACTCTTTTAATGTCATATCTTCACACTCTACCCTAAGTCGAGCTATTTCCTGTAAATTTTCAGGTAAGCTACTTATACCAACTGTCTCCTGTATGAATTTAATATTTTCAACTTGCCTAACTGCAGCATTTACTGTTTTAGAAAGGTTTGCTGTTTCACAATTAACTATACGATTAACATTATTTCTCATAGCTTTTACTATTTTAGTACTTTGAAGACTTAAAAGAGCATGATGAGCTCCTATAATACTTAATAAATCTGATATTTGTTCACTTTCTTTTAAGTACACAACATAGTTATTTTTCCTTGCTACTATCTTGCAGTTAAATCCTAAAGAATTTATAAGATCTTTCAATGACTCTGCAAAATCTTCATTATTTGTCACAAATTCCATGTGATAATTTTTCCCCGGATCACTTATAGAACCTCCACCAAGAAACGCCCCCCTTATAAAGGCTCTTTTGCATTCATCGTGTTGTATAAGATGAGCTGGTACTTTATTCAAAGTATAAAATCCCTCTCCTTGTGCTAATATTCCAAGCTCCTTTATAAGTTTTTCCGCCCCCATTTCACTTGTTACCATAAGAACATAGCTGTTATTTCGTTTTAACATTTGGTTCTTATTTACGGAAATGGTCGTATTTATACCAAAATTTTGTTTTAATAATTTAAATATTTTACGAGCTATTGAATTTAGCTCCGTTGTTATTTTTAAATTTAATTTTTTATAGCCTACAATTTGTATACTTCCTGCTAATCTTACTAAAGCTGCTAATTCTGTTATATTACAACAATGGTTTTCAGATGTAACCCTTGCTAATTCATTTTTTGTTTCAGTTGAAAAAGACATATGCATCACCTATTAACTAGTTCTTTTTTAACCTTTTTTTAATTTCCTGTAAGGCTACTTTAATTATTTCTTTCTCATCATCATATTTAGCTAAATCTACTACTCTATCTAAGTGTATAAACTTAGCATCAATGAATCCCTCTTCTTTTTGAGGTATGGTATCCATATTTCTTGCTTGCATTAAATACCAAAAAACTGTTTTATGAACTGCTCTATTTTCATCCCAGTTTTCTTTGAAAGTATAATGAATCTCTCCTAAATACTTTAATATATCCGCTTTTACTCCAGTTTCTTCTAGCACTTCTCTTAGTGCTGCTTCTTGCCTATTTTCGCCTTCTTCTACCTTTCCTTTTGGTAAAACCCAATCTCCATTGAATTTTCTAAGTAAAAGTATAGCATTGCCAAACAGTACTACACCACCGGCACTAACCTCTTCTCTCATAGATGTTCACTCCTTAAAACTAACATAATAATAAGGATTTCTACATAAAGCTTTAAAATCCTTTTTTACTTGCTTGTATCATTTTTATGACTTAGTGCCAAATTAATAATTATATTAGAAATATACTTTGCATCATGCCTAATATAATTGTTTTTTATTTCAATCAAGTTTTCTTCTATAGTTTTTACCCCCATACGTTTAAGAATGTCTTTTTGAGCCTTATCTAATAAAACTTGCTTTGCTCCATCATTTTGATATATTTTAAATACATCGTCTGGTAATATCTCATTATTCGCTATTACATAATCAAGTATATTTTCTTTTGTATGTCTAACTATAGCATTTATATGATCTAATACATTATGATTATCTGTTTCTCCTGGCTGAGTCATTATGTTAGATATATACACTTTAGGAGCATTAGACTTTTTAATAGCTTCTACTACTCCTTCTACCAATAGATTCGGCATTATACTTGTATATAAGCTTCCTGGACCCACAATAATTATATCAGCATTTGCAATAGAGTTAATTACTTCGTCTAAAGGTTTTGCATCTATTGGATCTAGATATACCCTATCTATAGAGCTTTTTTGATTTTTAACCTCTTTAGGTATAATTGATTCACCATTTATCCTGTTTCCATTTTTTAGCTGAGCAATTAATTTTATATCTTCTAATGATACAGGTAAAACCCTTCCTGTAATCGCGAATATTTGGCTCATTTTATATATAGCTATTTCAAAATTCCCATATAATCCATTCATTGCCGCTAAAAATAAATTTCCAAAACTTTGACCTTTTAAAGCTCCTTCTGTGAATCTATATTTCATTACCTCATCCATAATTGGCTCTATATTTGCAAGAGCTAATAGACAGTTTCTTATATCTCCTGGTGGTAACATTCCTAAATCTTCTCTTAAGACACCTGATCCTCCTCCATCATCAGCCACTGTAACTACTGCTGTGATGTTTTGGGTAAAATGTTTTAATCCTCTTAAAAAAACTGATTGCCCTGTACCGCCTCCAATCACTACTACCTTAGGACCTACATATTCTTTATTCCTAATATGTAGTGATTGTGCTTTTTCTCTTATTATTTTTTTGTATAAGTATAGAGATGCTATTAGTGCAATCCACCCTGTTACCCCTATTACTATAAGTATACTTGCCATTGTTTCCTCCACATTATCTTAACATAAAGTCCCTATGTTTCTTGACTACTCTATATCCTTTATTAATTAATTCTTCGTATATAAGGTTTGATATAGTTACTGATCTATGTCTTCCCCCTGTACAACCTATACCTATTACTAGATGTTGCTTTCCTTCTTCAATGTACTGAGGAACTAAAAACTGTATCATATCATTCAACTTACTATAAAATTCTTTACTTATTTTAGAATTCATTACATAATCTCTAACATCTTGCTCATCGCCTGTTTTTGGTCTTAAATCCTCTATATAGTATGGGTTTGGTAAAAATCTCACGTCAAACACTAAATCACAATCTGCAGGTATCCCATGTTTAAATCCAAAAGATACTACAGATATAGTTAATTTATTATTATCTTCTCCGTCAGAGTATATCTTACTTATTTCTTCTTTAAGATCTTTAGGTTTCATATTTGTTGTATCTATTATACAATCTGATATTTCCTTTAATGGCTCCATTATCTTTCTTTCCATTTTTATTCCTTCAGGTATTTGCATATTTCTTGATAATGGATGATTTCTTCTTGTCATTTTATATCTTTTTAATAAAACATCATCTGAACAATCTAAGTACACCATTTCATATTTATAATCTTCTTTTTTTAGGTAGTTTAAACTTTCATGAAGTGCTTCAAAAAACTTCCTACCTCTTATATCTATCCCTAATGCTACTTTATCAATGCTTGAATTTGGCTGATAGCATAATTCTGCAAACTTAGTTATTAAGGTAGGAGGTAAGTTATCTACACAGTAAAAACCCATGTCCTCTAAAGCTCTCATTGTTTCACTTTTACCTGACCCTGAAAGACCTGTAACTATTACAAATTTCATATTTACTCCCCTTCTTAACCTATATTTTAATATTTTCTACTAAGGATAAATCTAGGTTAGCTTCTCTTATGTTTTTCATAGCTAATTCAAAGTTCCCTACATCTTCTGGCTTATGTGCATCAGACCCTATAATAAACTTGTTTCCTATATTCTTAATTTCTTTTAATTGCTTATCATTTAAAAACCCATGACTACTGTTTATCTCTAATTTGGTATTTGTTTCTTTAGCTACCTTAGCAATTTCTTGTATATAAACATCTCCCTTATCTCCAGGGTGAGTTATTATAAATATATCATTTTTTTTCATAGCATTTATTATAGCGTTCGTATTGTATTCTTTAGATTTTGGGCTCTTTAGAAAATAATTTTCCCAATGATTAAACATACCCTTAATAGATGTTGGTGTTGATCCAAAATGATACCCTGCCATTACATAATCTAATAAATCTGCAAATTTATCATCTAAATCTATATTACCATTTTCATCTAATATATTGCATTCCATTCCTAAAAGTATGTTTATATTAGCATATTTAAGATTTAGCTTATCTATTTCTTCTCTCATTTTATAAATATGTTTTCTCTTTACTCCAAAGGTCATATGCTTATATCCATGATCTGATATACCTATAGTTTTTATCCCTTTAGATATCGCTTCTTTTATATTATCCTCTATTGATCCTTTACCGTGACTATACAAAGTGTGTGTATGATAATCTGCTAGTATTTGCATTTATTAATCCTCTCCAAGTATTTTAACTTCTTCCTCAAGCATTATTCCAAATTTTGCATTTACAGTACTTTTTACTACATACATTAAATCTAATAAATCCTTAGCTTTGGCATTTCCTAAATTAACAACAAATCCACAATGTTTTTCTGATACTTGTGCCCCTCTTAAAGTAAGACCTCTTAATCCACTGTCTTCTATTAATTTTCCTGCAAAATGTCCTACTGGTCTTTTAAATGTACTACCAGCACTTGGTAAACTTAATGGTTGTTTCGTAACTCTTCTTTGAGTGAAATCAGCCATTGTAGCTTTTATTTCATCATAATTCCCTTTTTTAAGCTCTATATCTGCTGATAAAACTATATAATCTGTTCTTGAAAGTATGCTTTTTCTATATTCAAATTCCATTTGTTCATTTGTTAACTCAACTATATTTCCTTCTGTATCCATAAGCCTTACAGATTTAACTATGTCTTTCATTTCTCCGCCATAAGCACCTGCATTCATTGCTAATGCTCCACCTAATGTACCAGGTATACCTGATGCAAACTCAAATCCTTTTAGTTCTTCTTTTAAAATCGCTTTACCTACTACAGAAAGTAATGCTCCCGCTTGAATTCTTACAGTTGTTCCTTCTATTTCAAATTTATTAAAGTTGTTAGATATCTCTATTACAACCCCTCTTATTCCACCATCTTTTATTAGTAAGTTCGATCCATTTCCAATTATTAAATATGGAACACTTTCTTTTTTTATTAATGATATTACTTCGCTTAATTGCTTTTCTGTTGTTGGCTTAACTAATATATCTGCAGGTCCCCCAACTCTAAAAGAAATATGCTTTTTCATAGGCTCATCTAATTTTACATTTTCCTTATCTACTATATTTAATAAACTTTCATATATATATTTCTTATTCATATATTTCCTCCTAGTTTATACTATTTATTCATTATTTATCTATATTAAACTATATTATTAATTTCATCTATTTATATATAATAATGTATTAAAAAAAAAATAACAATATAAAAAGCCTTTAAAAACATTAAAAAAGCGTTGATACAACTATATCAACGCGTACTTTTTATCTAATTGTTTTTTAAATATATAAAGCCTTATCTCTAATTAGCCGTAGATTTAGTGGAATCTACTAAATTATGATTGTTAATACCAGGTTTTAAGTAACAATGATGATATATAAAAGGAACTATAATTGCTCCACCTACTATATTACCTAATGTAACTACCACCAAGTTAGTTATTAAATGCACTACAGTTACATTAGCACCTAACATCATTCCCATTGGCATAAAGAACATATTTGCAATACTATGCTCAAATCCACATAAAACGAATAGCATTATAGGAAACCAACATGCAAATATTTTCGATACTATATCTCGTCCTGCTGTTGCCATCCATACTGCCAAAACAACAATCATATTACAAAGTATAGCTCTTAGAAATGCTTGTACAACTGTGAGCCCTGCTTTAGATTCTGCTATTGCCATAGCTTTTATTGCTGCATCTCCACTTAATGTTCCTGAATAGAATACTACCAGCACTAATAATAACGAACCTATAAAATTAGCAACATATACTAGTGCCCAATTTTTAAGCATTTGTTCCATTGTTATTTTACTTTCCATAATAGCTAACGTCATTAAGCAATTTCCTGTAAATAACTCAGCTCCACAAATTACAACTAACATAAGTCCAACCGGAAATATTATTGCTCCAACAAATCTTCCTAGACCTGGGTCTATATTCGAAATTGTTTGGCCAATTAGTATATTCCCTAATCCTCCAAAACCTATAAAAATACCTGCAAGTATTCCTAATAATATACAAGATTTAGTTTCAATCTCTGCTTTACTAATACCTGCATTTACCGTAGCAGTTGCTACTTCCCTGGGTGTTAACATTCTTTTGTCCATAAATCCACCCCCATTTTATTTGTTAATAAACTTGCAAAAACATTATAGCACTAATTTTCCATATTTTGTAAAAAACTATTATATACATTAAACCTAAATATATACTTGATTTTATGGTTATATATATTCATTTTTATAAAAATTGCACTTAGTATTATTTAACATAATTTAACTTTATCTGTTTAATGTATACAAAACTACTTTTTTGTTGTATAATTACTACTGTTATATTTTTCGACAAAAAAATTCATATTTTGAAATTATATGAATTAATATATAATGTTTATTAATTTATTTTATTTTATATTTATTAAAATTTTAAGGAGGACTTTTAAATGTCAGATAAAAAGATGCTTATGCCAGCTGAAATAGCTGAATATACTATTCAAGCTGGAATAAAAAAGGCTACTACAGCTAGCAAAAAAGTTTTAGTTTCTGCTTTCCTAGCTGGTGCTTATATAGCATTCGGTGCTTTAGGATCAGTTGCTGCAGCTTATAATTTATTAGCAAACCCTGCTACTTACGGATTAGGTAAAATGGTTGCTGGGCTTATGTTCCCTGCTGGACTTATATTTGTTTTAATCGCTGGTGCAGATTTATTCACTGGTAACATACTTATAACTTTAGCTGCTTTAAAGAAAAAAGTTACTTGGAATCAAGCATTCAAGAACTGGGCTTTAGTTTGGATAGGAAACTTAGCAGGTGCTAGTTTAGTTGCATGGATGGTTAGTTTATCAGGTGTATTTGATTGGAGTCACGGATTATACGGTGGAGTTATAGTAAAGACTGCTATAGGAAAACTTGGACTTAAATGGACTTCTGCTCTAGTTTCTGGTATGTTATGTAACTGGATAGTTTGTGCTACTGTTTGGATGACTTACGGTGCTAAAGATGTAACTGGTAAAGTATTAAGTGGATTTATGGGTATATTCTTATTCGTATGTACTGGATTTGAGCATAGTGTTGCAAATATGGGGTACTTATTCGCAGGTTTATTCTCTAAGACTAACCCTGAATTTTTAGAAGCTGCTCACAAGACTGCTGCTGATGCTGCTGCTATAAACTTACCAAATATATTTATAAACAACTTAATCCCTGTTACAATAGGTAACATATTAGGTGGTGCAATATTTGTTGCTGGAACATACTACTTCTTATATGTTAATAAGAATGAAGAGTCAGTAGGCATAAATAAATCTGCATAATAAAATTAAAATTTAATATTATATATGCTTATTATAAGAGGTTGTTCTATTTTAAATAGTTCATCCTCTTTTTTATATTTAATAATATGATATAAACTAATTTTTTGTTTGTTTATTAATTACTTGCTATATAATATTAATATATTTCTTTTATATTTTTACAAGGAGGATTAATATTGATAAATTTATCATTTTTAAAAGATTCAGCTTATGAGATATGTGTTACAGCAGTATATATAATTAATTTTTTAGTTATTTTAAACCTTATCTTTAGAGAAAAACGTAGTATAGAAACTACAGTTGCATGGATACTTATACTAAGTACAATCCCCGCTTTAGGATTTGTTTTATATATTTGTTTTGGTCGTGGTATATCTAAAGATAATATGTTTAAAATTAAAGAAGCTGAGGATAAAATAATAAAAAATAATATTTTAGATACACATGTAAAATTAGAATATCCTAATAGATTTGATTCTACTGTGTTTGCTCATAGAGATATGATTTATGCTTTAGCCAATTCAAATAATGCCCACTTTACAGATAATAATACTGTTGATATATATGCACAATGCAATGAATTTTTTGATTCATTATTAAATGAACTTGCGCAAGCTAAGCAATATATAAATATACAATTTTATATATTCAAAGATGATGATATAGGAAATAAAATTATAGATATTCTTTTAGATAAAGTAAAAGAAGGCGTTGAAGTAAGGCTTTTATACGATGCCGTTGGTAGTAGACTGTTGACAGATAAATCTATAGCTAAATTAAAAAAAGGCGGAGTTAAAGTAGGTTCATTTTTCCCTTCTTTTATGAAAATTATAAACTTCAATTTAAATTATAGAAATCATCGTAAAATAGTTGTAGTTGATGGTAAAGTTGGATTTGTTGGTGGTAATAATGTTGGAGATGAATATTTAGGTAAAGATTTTAAGTTCGGTAATTGGAGAGATACCCATGTTAGACTTACCGGAGACTGTGTAAGAGATCTTAATATAAGATTTATTCTTGATTGGAGATATACAACTAAGGAAGATCTAGATTTAAATAAGTACTTCAATGATGATTGTTGTACTACTGCATCTACTACTAGTTCTAGCTCTAATAACATTGGTGTTCAAATAGTATCTAGTGGACCTGATATAACAGAATTACATGAAATAAAATATGGTTATATAAAAATGATTCAAAGCGCTAAAAAATATGTGTATATACAAAGCCCTTACTTCATTTTAGATAAAACTCTTACTGATACCTTAAAAATAGCATGTTTATCTGGTGTAGACGTTAGAATTATGATTCCTTCTAAACCTGATCATCCATTTGTTTATTGGGCATCATGTTCATATGCTGGAGAGTTATTAAAATTTGGTGCTAAACTTTATACTTACGATGAAAATTCTTTTTTACATGCCAAAACAATTGTAATAGATGATGCTATTTGTTCTATTGGTACTGCTAATATGGATATAAGAAG
>NZ_DATIRC010000324.1:0-1510 GCF_035470145.1 Romboutsia sp. | reverse complement strand
CTGAATGCAAGGGCAGCTGTTGAAGCAGGCTGTAAACTGGTTATAGATACAGACGCACATACTACTGATTATATGAAATTTATGCGATTGGGTATTGCAATGGCTAGAAGAGGATGGTTACAAAAAAAAGATGTTATTAATACAGTTGGATTAAAACAGTTAAAAAAACAACTAAAACATTAGCTAAAATAATCAACTCCTTATTTTAAAATAGAAAATTAATCCAACTCCTGACAATATTGATAAAATAATCACATATTCAATCCAAGGATACTGATTATTTGTCGGCTCTATTGCAATATTATATAATTTCAATTCATCAATAAGACAAACTGCATCATGACCAATGTATACCTCAGTTTCTCTTCTTATGGATCCTTTAGGATTTTGAACCCCTGAAATAACAATGATATTTTGTTCTTTTCCATTGACATAAATATGCATTCCAGATGAAAAGCTTCGAGTAAAAACTACATGTATCCATTCATTCAAATTAATAACCGAATCAGTAGTTGCTATTTCATTTAAGCCCTCATCATTGGTAGAAACAAAAGCTAAAATCGCTCCTTGGGGAATTCTTGGATTTTCTTTTATTGTTAGACCATTTATGGCGACACCAAAAGTTCTTTCAGGTAATTGTGTTCTTGTTCTAGCACGTTCAACTATGATGTTATTATACTTCACATTTTTGAATTGTTTAGCATTTATCCAAACATCGATTGTTGCTTCATCAGGAATTTCTAGATGCGGTAAAATTGGCGTGTTAACATAAGCTGCGCCATCAAAAGAAAGAGACTTATTGAATTTTCCATCAATCAAAAGAGGAGTAAATGAATAATTTCCTGATGAAGTCCCTACGACAGCAGAATTTAATCCAGTTTTATCTGGTGTTACACCATTTGATTGTACTTCATCAAAAGGCCAGTACGCAACTATACTCTTCGGCTCTACCTTGGGTGGAGATAGAATAGAAGGTATTTCTTCACTTAAAATATTAAATGGAAAAATTAGTGGATTATTATCAAAATTATTGCTATCAATTTCGTAATGTATATTTCCTATTTCCGAATCTTCGATTTCTTTGGCTCCAGGATAACGAATGAAATAATTATCCCAATAATTACCTCCTGAAGGAAAACCTTCATCCCAATATTGAATGTTGTGAGAAGATGTTCCTCCAATGTTTTCTAAATTATTAATAAAGTTGTTATGATAGAATTTGTTTTGATTCGGAGTTGCAAAATATGGAGAAAAATAGATTCCCCAAGTACTTTCAGAAATATTGTTTGAACAAACAATATTGAATGAACCAACAAAAAAGAAGTTAAATTCAATATTATTTTTTATATTATTTGCAAAAACCAATGAATAAGATGATCCAATGCCTATACCTCTATTATTATTAGTAATGTTATTTTTTGATATTACATTGGAATAACCTTCAATTGCAATTCCCCCTTTAACATTTTTTTCTATGTTGTTTCCAGAAATATTGTTAAATGAACCTCCA
>NZ_DATIRC010000323.1:0-1718 GCF_035470145.1 Romboutsia sp. | reverse complement strand
AATATATGGAATTAAAATATGTAAAACCTAAAAGTGGAATGAATAAAAATGAGGTAAATGAACTTACTAAAGATTATATATATTTATGCGATGATGTTTTTATTGATATAAGACATAAACACAATTGGAAATGCAAATGTGGAAATATCATATATAGTAGAAAATGGGTAGACATAAAATTTAAACAAGCTATTAAATGTGAGGAATGTAAATATAATGAGATAGAACAAAGATATAAGCATGAGGTTGAGAAAACAGGAGAATACGAATATATACGTTCATTTAGACAAGGTGATATGCTACCGAATGGTAAGGTTGTAAAAGGTAGTCCATGTATACAAGTAAGACATTTATATTGTGGGCGTGTATATGAGGTTAAATCTGGACAGTTTATAAATGTAGGTATAAGATGTTCTAAATGTTGTCAGAAGTATGAAAATTCTATTGCACATTATATCGAGGTAGATTTAGGTAGCCCATTAGAGAAATATTGGAGTAAGTATAATAAAATCAATCCTTATCATACATTTAAATGTAGTAAAAATAGGATATGGATAAAATGTGAAAATTCAAAACACAGTGATTATGAAACTTATCCATATGTATTTACAAAAGGGCATAGATGTAAATTTTGTTCTACGTCAAAGGGAGAAGAGAGAATAGAAAACTATTTAATTAAAAATAAAATAAATCATGTTCCGCAAAAAGAGTACAGTGGTTTGATAGGGATTAACAATGGTAATTTATCGTATGATTTTTATTTATCTGATTATAACTTGTTAATCGAATATCAAGGAGGGCAGCATGAAAGATATGTTAAAGGTATGCATTCCTCTCAAGAAGACTTTAAAAAACAACAAGAACATGATAGACGTAAGAAGAAGTATTCAGAAAACAACAACATTAAGCTGTTAGAGATATGGTATTGGGATTTTGATAATATAGAAAATATTTTAGAAAAAGAATTAAACTTATAATATTAAAGAATAAACTTCAACGACTAGACCGTAAGGTCGTACACTCAAGTGAGTGGAAGTGGGAAATGCCTATTATGTAGGTAATGATATAGTCTACTCTCATGTGAAAGCATGAGCAGTTCTTAAGAGAACGGTATAAGAATAACGAACTTATATGAATATAAAGGAATAACTTTGCTATTACATCAGGTGGATTATTAGAGGCATTACAATCAGGTGGGGCTGTATTGGCTAATTATGGTGTAAGTATGAGTGATACTTTAGCTATGATAACAGCGGCCAATACAACGTTACAGGATAGTAGTCGTGTGGGAAATGGTCTTAAGACGATAGGAGTAAATCTTGCAGGTATAAAAACAAGTGCAAAAGATGGAACTTTAGAGTTAAATAAAACTGCTAAAGGATTAAAAGAAATTGCTGGAATAGATGTGTTTGCAGATAAGAAAAAAGGCGAACTTAAAAACATGACTCAAATATTAGATGAGTTATCGTCTAAGTGGAAAGATTTCACAGATGAACAAAGAGCTGGTATTTCAGAGGCAATTTCTGGAAAACAACAAGCAGCAGTATTCCAGTCTTTAATGTCTAATTATAAAATATTTAAACAGGCACAATCTGAATTGAATCAAGGAAAAATGTTTGGTTCAATGGCCGCTGAGAATGAAAAATATGTTCAATCTATAAGTGGACAATTAAATAGATTGAAAGAAACTTGGGTTGGGATATTTAATGATTTATTTG
>NZ_DATIRC010000322.1:0-5222 GCF_035470145.1 Romboutsia sp. | reverse complement strand
ACATTTATAAGTAAAAAATCTACCTAAGTCAAAGTTGCTTTATATAAGTTTCCTTCCGTATACTACTAAATTTTTATACTTTTTTAAGGATTTAAATGAAAAATATTTATATTTAATTTATTGGTTAGTATAAAATGAATGTTAGTAATGCAATTTAAATATAATAGAAATATAATTTAGATATAAAAAGGAGAGATTAATATGTACAAAGAAATAAATTTCACAGAACTTTCAAAAGAACTTTTAGATCAACTTCAAAAGGGAGCATTTTTAACAGTTAAGGCAGGAGATAAAGTTAACACGATGACAATTGCTTGGGGTTCCTTAGGCTTTATGTGGTATAAGCCAGTATTTACTGCAATGGTTAGATATTCAAGATATACTTATGATCTTATAGAAAATGCAGAAGATTTCACTGTTAGCTTCCCTTTAAATGGTCAGCTAAAACAAGAATTGGGTATATGTGGAACTAAATCAGGTAGAGACATGGATAAGTTTGAAGAATGCAATCTAACATTAAAAGAAGGAGAAGTTGTCAAATCTCCTGTTATTGATGAATGTGATCTTCATATAGAGTGTAAAATAGTTTACAAACAGCCAATGGATGAAAATGCAATATGTCAAGAAATCAAAGATAAGGCATATGGCGATGGAAACTATCATGTATTGTACTACGGAGAGATAGTAAAAGCATATGTAAAAGAGTCGTAAAACCAGTCCCAATAGTACACATAAAAAAGTCATAGAGTAATCTATGGCTTCTTTATAATTAAGTCAGACTCAAACTAATTTAATTTATAATTTTAGGATAAGAAGTTTTTAGCTTTACACTTTTTAATCTCTCTAATAAATCATCATTAAAATCACTGTCCTCAGCAAGTATAATCACTAGATTATATATCTCATTATTTATAGTTATTTTTATATTTTCACTGTAATTAATTATGCTATCTATGATAGCTACTGTTGTAATAGCCATTAATCCTTCTACACTTATTCCTATAAAAAAACCACCACTCGATTTATATAATTTTACACCTCGTCGATTCTGAGAATCTTTAGCAATATATTGATATTCTATAGCTATAACTTCAGCTAGCTCTGATACTTCTGACATTTGAACTTCTGTATATCTAAAACAGATAATCGTATCTTCTATATGATATTTATCATAATTCCCATCATATAAAAGATAATGATACCAAAAATGATTACCTCCTAATTTAAACTTTTTTTTACTTTTTCCAATTCCATCGCCTTGTTCACCTATAAAAATATGTTCAAAACCTGAACATGCATCTTTATTGTCATTATGATTAAACCATATATTGTTTTGGAGTTGTTTCCATTCTTCTTCTGTACAACTTTGATCTAATTTTTTATCTAAATACTGCTTTGCAAGCTTCATAACATCTGATTCAATGACATAATCTAATAATTCATCTTTTTCTTTTATTTGTTCTATAGTAGTTCTTTCTTCTTTATATTTATTTAAAATATAGTTATCTAATAACTTCTTAAATAATTCATAACTATTAGGATTTTCTTTTTTTTCTATTTGTGGTATATAGCATTCCTTAAAAATAGTAATTTCCTTTCTATTTGACCCCTGTACCTTTTCTGGTTTTGGTTTTAAATCTACTATTATATACCCTATCTCTTCATTTTTTTGATTGTCGCTAAGACCTTCAATCAAAGGCTTTATACCTGAATTTTTGAGATCACTATTCCATATTTCTTGATAAATATTCACAATAAAATCTCCTTTTAACACATCGTGTATAAACTACATATAATCCATGTGGTCTATAATTCATTTAAATATTTGTTTTTATTTTCTAATATAAGTATGCGTATCTTTTTATTATGCCATTACATATTTTATAATTTTTACAACCGATTTTTTCAATGAAAATTTGCCAATGAAATTGTTATTAATTTTTTAATGATTTTGAATTATTTAAGAGAGAGGAACTTTTAAATATGTATCCAAATCTTGAAGATATAATAAAGGATATATAAAAGCTTCAAACTAAGCTTATATATATCCTTCTCAAAACACCCGTTATTTTTTATCTATTATCCAATTCCACCTAACAGTATACCACCTATTACAACTATAAATGTTAACATAACGAATACATATTTAGTCATTGGCTCAAACCATTTTCCAAGTGGTTTACTTGCTCCTGTTTCCACTTCACTTCTAGCTACCTTAACACCTATTACCCAGAAGAACATTATTCCTGCAAGTAATGCACCTAGTGGAATAACGTAAATTGACAAGAAGTCCATCCATTTACCTAATAAATCTCCACTTTCTATAAATATACCTATAGCAAATGCTACTGTACATACAGCTAAAACAGCTGGTATTCTCTTTACATTTAATCTATTTTGTAACGCTTCTATTGGCACTTCTAATAAATTCATAAGAGATGTTATTGCTGCAAATAAAACAGATGTGAAAAATAATATAGCAAATAATTCACCTGCTGGCATTTGTCTAAACACCATAGGTAATGTTATAAATATTAACGGAGGTCCTGCTGCTGGATCTAGCCCAAAAGCAAATACAGCCGGTATAATAACAAGCCCTGCTATTAATGCAGCCACTGTATCAAAAAAAGCTGTATTTTTAGCACAACTCGGTATATCTATATCCCTTTTTAAATAACTTCCATAGACAACCATACCAGAACCTGCTAAAGATAAAGAAAAGAAAGCTTGCCCTAGAGCATAAATCCAAGTTTTTGGTTGAGACATAAACTCCCACTTAGGCACTAACATATATTTTACACCTTCCATAGCTCCTGGAAGTGTTATAACTCTTACAAGTATTACTAAAAATAATACAAAGAATATTGGCATCATAACTTTATTTACTTTTTCAATTCCATTTGCCACCCCTAGTATTAATATAACTGCCGTTAAAGCTATACCAGCAAAATGCCATCCTATGCTTCCATACGCACCTGCTATTTCTCCAAAGTATGCACCTGGATCAGCCGCACCAAGCATAGCTCCTGATAAAGAACCAAATAAAAATCTTATAAACCATCCAACAACTACTGCATATCCTGTAGCTATCCCAAATGCTCCTAGTACAGGTACAATTCCTATTAATGCTCCTCCTTTTTTGCCTTTTGATTTCATTGCTTTTTCAAAAGAGCCAATCGGACCAGTTTGTGTCATTCTACCAAATGCAAATTCTCCTATAAGACCAGTGTATCCAAGTATTATTACAAATAATAGATATGGTATTAAAAATGCAGCTCCCCCAAACTGTCCTGTTCTATAAGGGAACATCCATATATTACCCATACCTACTGCTGAACCTATACATGCAAGTATAAATCCTAACTTTGAACTAAAAGTGTCACGATTATCTTGCTGTGTCTTTTTTTCATTTCCACCATTTGACATATACCCACCTCTTTTAATAAAATTTTGTTATAACCTTTGACTATTTTCTACCTTGTTGCTTTATCGATAATGGTTTAATTTTATTTATGTGAAAAATATATGTAACTGTTTAATTGTTTATACTTTTAGGAATTTAAAATTAAGAATAGTTTACTAATAAATTTTAAAAATATAGCAAATCGCCTAAGATACAACTTCTACACGATTTGCTATACTTGTTATTTTAAATTAAATTAAGCTTCTATAGTTTCTTCTACTTTTACTGGGGCAAGTTTTGCTGTGAAGTGACGTAATACTTTTGGTTGCCAAGTTATTTCGTATCCATGTACTTCTGATGCTCTTTCTTTTATAGCTATTATTGCATCCACAACAACATCTAAGTGAGCTTGAGTATATACTCTTCTTGGTATAGCAAGTCTTGTAAACTCAAGTTCAGCTTGACGTTGCTGCCCTGTAACAGGGTCATTATCTAGCATATATGAACCTATATCACAACTTCTTATTCCAGCTTCTTTATAAAGCTCTATAGCTAAAGCTTGTGCTGGGTATTGGTAATAAGGTATGTGAGGAAGAATTTTTTTAGCATCTACAAACACCGCATGTCCTCCAACAGGATTTTGGTAAGTTATACCAGCTTCATCTAAGCGAGCTGCTATATATTCCATTTGACCTATACGGTATTTTAAATAATCAAAATCTACACCTTCTTGAAGCCCAACTGCTAAAGCTTCTAAATCACGTCCTGCAAGCCCTCCATAAGATACAAACCCTTCAAAAGCAATTGTACGAGCTTTTATATTATTATATAATTCTTCATCATCTCTTACTCCTATAAGTCCACCTATATTTACAATAGCATCTTTTTTAGAACTCATTGTAAGCATATCTCCATAGCTAAACATTTCTCTAACTATTTCTTTTATAGTTTTATCTTCATAGCCTTCTTCACGAGTTTTTATAAAATAAGCATTTTCAGCATATCTAGCACTATCTATAACTACAGGTATATTATATTTTTTAGCTACTTTATAAGTTTCTCTCATATTTTCCATTGATACAGGCTGACCACCAGCAGTATTGTTAGTTACTGTCATTATTATAGCCCCAACATTTTCTGCACCAAATTCATTTATAAGCTTTTCCATTCTCTCAACATCCATATTACCTTTGAAAGGAGCATATGTTACAGTATCCAAAGCTTCTTCCACTACACAGTCTATAGCTTTAGCTCCAGTAAGTTCTACATGTGCTCTTGTTGTATCAAAGTGCATGTTAGATATAGCATATTTTCCAGACTCAACTAATAATGGCATAACTACCTTCTCAGCAGCTCTTCCTTGGTGAACCGGTTGTATGTATTTATATCCAAATATATCTTGCGCAGATTCTACTAAGTTAAAATAACTGTTAGCCCCTGAATATGACTCATCTCCAAGCATTACAGCTGCCCATTGTTTAGAACTCATTGCACCTGTTCCACTATCTGTAAGCAAATCTATATATACATCATCCGCCTGTAGTGAAAATAAGTTATAATTAGCATTTTTAATTTTTTCTTCTCTTTCTTCTACAGTTGTCATTTTCATTGGTTCTACCATTTTGATTTTGAATGGCTCTGCTATATACTTTTTACTCATAATAAAGACCCCCATTTTGGTTAAGTATTTTTAAATTCTTTAGTTATGATGTATTTTGAAATGTCTGTTGATATGCTTATCTGAAATCGTTTTCCTCTATTTAATAATATCATATATAATTTTTGGTATCAATAATTAATAAAATCATTTTAAATCAAA
>NZ_DATIRC010000321.1:0-2576 GCF_035470145.1 Romboutsia sp. | reverse complement strand
TTTATTTATTAATTCATTTATAGATTGTTTTGATTTATATGTGATTAGAATTGTTCCTGTATTGGCATTGCAGTATCTTATATGATTTGTTCTGTCTTTTTCTTTATCTGGTTTTGTATACTCATGTTTTTTTATTATTCCGTTTAAACTATCATCTACTGATACACAAGCTACTATTCCCACTTGAGATCTACCATCCATTACTTGTTTATATATATATATACTTTCTTTTTCATCTTTTATTAAAATATTATTTTCTCTAAATTCATCTAAATTTTCTTTTGCTTTAAGATATACTTTTTCGTCATATTCATATACATCTTCATCTAGATCTATTTCTGGCTTATCTATATGCAAAAATGAATATGAATTATTTTTTGCTAGTATTTTAGCTTCCTCACTATTAATTACATCATATGGGAGTGCACAAACCTTATGTGCAAGTTTATCTTTAGGCCTTAAGGCCTTAAATGCTTTAATTATAGCCATTATTATTCCTCCATTTTTTTCAAAAATTGCAATTTTTTATAAAGCTACTTCTACAAAATCATCTATATTAAAATAATCTCTTAGTATATTAACTACTTCGTCTCCTATTTTCTCTTGAGCTTCTTTTGTTGTTGCTCCTATATGAGGAGTTACGCAAATTCTCGGATGATTAATAAGTTGCATATTTGTAGTGGGCTCTACTTCAAATACGTCCAGTGCTGCACCTTTTATTTTTTCATTATTTAATCCATCTAATAAATCTTCTTCAGACATTACTCGGCCTCTAGCACAATTTATTAAATATACCCCATCTTTCATTTTTTCTATTTCTTTTTTAGTTATTACTGTACCTATATTTTTATCATAAGGAATATGCAAAGATATAAAATCTGATTTTGATAACAGTTCATCTAAGTTGCAAAATTTATACTTATCATAACCTTCAAATTTTCCTAATATATCATTATAAATAACATTCATACCCAAGGCTTTTGCCATTTTTGCAACTTCCTTTCCAATCCTCCCTAAACCAATTATTCCTAATGTTTTTCCGTTGATTTCCGTACCTTTATATTTTTTCTTTTCCCACTTGCCTTGTCTCATATCTACATTAGAAATATTTATGAATCTTGATATCGCAAATATATGACCTATTGTAAGCTCCGCCACTGATAGAGTACTTGAATTAGGAGTATTTATAACGCTTATACCTTTTCTCATTGCATATTCCACATCTATATTATCTATGCCAACACCAGCCTTTACTATTAATTTCAGTTTACTATTTTTACATGCTTTATCTATAACTTCTTTAGTAATCTCAGTCACCGAGCGCATAATTATTGCATCGAAATCTCTAAGCTTATTTCCTAATTCATTTTGATCATAAAATTCTTCTATAACATTAAAATTCAATTCTTTTAATTTATTTATAGCTTTTCTATCAATTCTCTCTGTAATCAAAATATTATACATCTCAATAATACCTCCATCTATACAACTTTATTTATTTTAAAATCTCAATATATCATCAATATTATTCAATAATCCTTTTATATCATCTAAAGTATAATCAGCCATGTGAGATATTCTAAATGTTTTTTCTTTTAAATCACCATATCCATTAGCAATTTGGTATCCTCTTTCTTGAAGCTTTTTATTTAAATTTGATAAATTAATTCCTTTTGTATTTTTTATTACAGTAATAGTATTTGATAAATAATTTTCATCTGTAAATATTTCAAAATGTTTTCTAGACCAATCTCTTACTAAATTTGCCATATCTTCATGTCTTTTAAATCTATTATCTAATCCTTCTTTTAAAATTTCATCTAATTGGAAATCTAAAGTAAACATATGAGAAAGAGAAGGTGTTGAAGGATATTGGTAGTTTTTCTTTAAAATATACTCATACATTGCCAATAAATCAAAATATACACCTCTATGAGGAATTTGTTTTGCTCTTTCAATAGCCTTTTGAGAAAAAGTACATATTGACATACCTGGAGGTAACCCTAATGCTTTCTGTACTGAAGTGATACATATATCAATATCTATCTTATCAACTTCTATTTTTATTCCTCCTGCTGAACTAACTGCATCTACACAATATATAATATCATCATATCTTTTTACAATTTCTCCAATTTCTTCTATAGGATTTCTTACACCTGTAGAAGTCTCATTATGTGTAATAGTTATAACATCGTATTGACCAGTTGCTAATACTTTTTCAATCATTTCTATATCTACGCCTTTACCCTCTTCAACTTTAAATAAATCTGCAGGCACATTATTTGCTATAGCCATTTTATACCATCTATCTCCAAATGCTCCGGAGGAAAATATAGCTGCCTTTTTCAATGTAGCACAACGGATTGCGCCTTCCATCAGACCTGTGCCTGATGATGTTGATAATAATATAGCATTATCAGTATAAAATAGCTTTTTTAGTTTTTTACTTATATTCTTTTGAAGAGTAGATGCATCTCCACTTCTATGACCTATCATAGGTGTGGACATTTTTTCAAGTACTTCCTTTTTTACATCTATAGGTCCTGGTATGAATAGTTTTTTACCCATATATA
>NZ_DATIRC010000320.1:0-11257 GCF_035470145.1 Romboutsia sp. | reverse complement strand
CCAAAATTTAAAGGATTGCCTAAGGCTTGTGCTTCCCCAACAACTATGTCAGCACCTATTTCTCCAGGAGTTTTTAGAACTCCTAAAGATATTGGATCTACACTCATAATAAGCATTGCTTTATTTTCATGAACTATTTTTTCTATTTCATCCATATCTTCAATTATTCCAAAGAAATTAGGATTTTGTATAAGAACACAAGCAGTGTCTTTTCCTACCATTTTTTTTAATTTATTTATATCTGTAATTCCATATTCATTACAGAAATCTACTTCTAATATTTCACATTGGTTATACTGCATATATGTTTTTAGTACCTTTCTTGTTTCTGGATGAACAGTTTTAGGTACTATAACTTTTTTTCTTTTAGTTTGACCAACAGCCATAATACAAGCTTCTACTGCTGCAGTAGCACCATCATACATAGACGCATTTGCTATTTCCATGCCTGTTAATTCTGCTATCATTGATTGAAATTCAAATATTACTTGTAGCGTTCCTTGGCTTATTTCTGCTTGGTATGGTGTATATGCTGTATAAAATTCACTTCTTGAAGTTATATGTTTAATAATTGATGGGATATAATGATCATATGCTCCAGCTCCAAGGAAACACGTTAATTTTTCTAAACTAATATTTTGATTTGATAAGTCCTTAATTTTATTACATACTTCTACTTCTGATTTTGAAGTTTCAAGATTTAATTCTCTATTTAATCTTAAGTCCTGTGGAATATCTAAAAATAAATCTTCTATTGAATTTACACCTATACTTTCTATCATTTGTTTTTTGTCTTCATTTGTTGTTGGTATATATGAGAATTGATTTATATCTGCAGTGTCATTTTTAGAATTAGTATCTAATTTATTTTCTAAATCTTTTTTATACTGTTTTTTATAAAATGGTTTATTTATGATTTTAGCTTTTACTACTTTTTTTCTAATAGCTATATCTATTTCTGTATCTATATTTTCATATTTAGAATCAATAATTGCAAGTCCTATAGTTTTATTTAAAGTAGGTGATGAATATCCTGTTGTTACAAATCCTATAACTTCATCATTTACTTTTACATTGTATCCATGTCTTGGTATACCCTTTCCTATCATTTCAAATCCAACTAATTTTCTTTTTAAACCTTGCTCTTTTTGTTTAACTAAAGATTGTCTACCTATAAAATTATCTTTGTTAAGTTTAACAAAATATGAAAGTCCGCCTTCAAGTGGTGATATGCTTTCATTTATTTCATTACCATAAAGAGGTAAACACGCTTCAAATCTTAAAGTATCCCTTGCACCAAGTCCTATTGGTTTTATTTCTTCTTTACCTGCTTTAAGTATTTCATTCCATATATTTTTTGCATATTCATTTTTACAGTATATTTCAAATCCATCTTCTCCTGTATATCCTGTTCTTGAGATTATACATGGTTTATTACATACTGTTATATCTGATTTAAAATTAAAAAACTTAATTTCATTTAGATCTACATCTGTAAGCTTTTGAAGTATTTCTTTTGACTTCGGTCCTTGTACTGCTAATTGTGATATTTCCTGGGATATATTACTTATATTAACTTCATATCCTTTAGCATTTTCTTGTATCCAATTTATATCTTTATCAATATTTCCTGCATTTATGACTAATAAGAATTTTTCCTCATTAAACTTATAAACTAATAAATCATCTACTACTCCACCATTTTCATAACACATTGGGGTATATATTATTTCTTCATCTTTTAAATTACTTATATCATTTGTTATTAAGTTTTGTATAAATGTACTAGCTTCTTTACCTTCTATACATACCTCTCCCATATGAGATACATCAAATAGTCCTGCACTATTTCTCACAATCTTATGCTCTTTAATCATTCCTTCATATTCTAAAGGCATTTCCCATCCAGAAAATTCAAAAAACTTAGCACCTATTTCTTTATGAACATCATATAAAACTGTTCTTTTTAATTCACTCATATATACCCCTCCATATTTTCTATATATGATAATTTTTTACTTTTTCAATGTATTAATTATATTTTTTCATTAAAAAAGAGGATATATAGGCACAATAAATAATCGTTACCCATATATCCTCTGTTTATAGACCTGAAAGTTTCAATAATTTTCATTATTTTGCTCCTTCGGTGACTTATAATATATTATAAATCTTTCCAGAGTTTCATCAATTAGCGATATCTTTGCCTGAAAGTTTCTTTAAAAATCGGTAGTTTTTAAATTGCTTCTTCGGCTCCTTTATATTTAAAGGTATCTCTCGCTAATCTCATTTGAAGAATATTTTATTTTGATATAATTGTAGTAGCATAGTTTAATAAAGTCAACTTATTTTTATAATTTTCTGATATTTTTAAATCGACAATGTCAACTTGGCTACTTAATTAGTTCACTTTAATAATATATCAAAAGCCTGAGTGATTAATACTCAGGCGCACTTATTTCTTTATAGAAATTAGTTAATGTAATAGTATAATATGGCGTAATCCATAAAAATCCTATACCTAAAGTTATTACTCCAAGTATAAACCATCCTATAAAACTAAGACCTAATTTAAAGAGTCTAAATTTATTCCCCTTCATTATTCTAGTACTTTCTTTAATAGCCTCTATTGCAGACATATCTTCATTTTCTGCTAGTATATAATATACTTGTGAGTACATTAGACTTACTATTATTCCAGGAACTATAAGAAGAATAAACCCTATCGTAATAGCTATAGCCATTAATATATAAGCTACAAATGCCTTACCAAATTTTTTAAATCCCCAAAGTATATCCATTAGTTTTTCTTCATTTTTTATAAAATTCAAACAGAAACAACTAATACCTAATGAAATAGGACCAGATATTATAATGCTCAAAATATTAAATGTAAGTTCAGCATTACTATTTGATGATTCACTATTAAATCCTATAACAATAGAAGGAATAGTTATTACAGCTAAATATACAAAAAAGTATAATACCATTTTTACCCATCTTCCCTTTAGCTGCTGTCTTGCTAATGATTTTAATTCACTATTTTTCATGCCAATCACCTCGTCATTATATAAAATTGTACTATACATTTGTATCATATGTGTTTAATGTATCATATGTGTTTAATATATCATATGATTTTGGAAATTTATAGAAACAATTTTGTCATAGACTATTGTCTTAGTGAACTTTAAAATTATATTTACTACTTTAATTATTTATATAATATATTAAAATTGAACCCAAAGTTTTGCTACAAAGCTTGCTATGGCTGTAAATAATGAAAATTCATTTCCTCCATATAACTGTAAGAAATCTCCTGCTGTATTTGCTAACATAGGAATTGTAATTGAAACTAACCCTATTAATATAATCCCACCTAATGCACTTGTAACAATAGCAGCTAGAACTCCTCCCCTTTTATTTGCAAATATGGCTCCTGGGGCTACATCAAAATAACATGCTATTGTTAAAGGTATTACTGGGAAAGCTAATTTTCCTGTACTTCCTATTACAAATAAAGTTATTATTGATGTAATCATAGATACAATAAAACCGATTAATAATGCATTTTGTCCATATGGAAATATTATAGGCACATCTAATGCTGGTATTGCACCTGGAACAAGCTTTAAAGATATTCCTCTAAATGCAGGAACTATTTCACTTAATACCATTCTAACTCCTGATAAAAGTACAACTGTACCTCCTGCAAAAGTCATACCTTGAACTAAAGAATATGTAAATATATCAGATTGAGCTAAAATATCAGTTCTCATACCAGGACCTATTATACTTAATACTACTATGTACAGAATCATTATAACAATTCCTGATGTAACTGTTGTATCTCTAAAGAAATCTAAGCATTTAGGTACTTTTAAATCCTCACTAGATTTATTAGGATCTCCTATAAATCTACCTATAAAATCGCCTAACAAACAAAACATTGTTGTTGTATGTCCTAATGTAAATTCGTCGCTTCCTGTTAAGTTCTTAACCAATGGTCTAGCTAATGCTGGAGAAGCTACCATAACAATAACTTGGAACATAGTCGCAAATATGATTAATGGTAAACCACTCATTCCAGCTTCTACCCCACTACCTATAAATAACATAGAAAACCAGAATAATAGATTTCCAGTTAAATAAATAGATTTAAATTTAGTGAATCTAGCTATTATTATGTTAATTACTAATCCTAAAAGCATAACTAGTCCTATTTCAAAACCATAATTGCCCATAAAATCACTAAAACTAGCTAAAGTATTACTTCCTTGTATAGAAAATAATTTTGAAAATGCATTTGATAATGGATTTACGCCTTTTATAACTATGTTTACGCCTTCAAATAAAATTAACATACCTATTATAGTCTTAACAGTTCCTCTTACAATTTCACTTATACTTCTCTTTTGTAAAATTAACCCTAGACAAGCTATAATAGCTATGAATAACTCTGGCCTTCTTAATACACCTATGATAAAATTCATTGTGTTTCTCCCTTTTGATTTATTATTTTATTAATTCTTTTATAGCTGATAATCCTTTTTCCTCTATTTCTGATTTGTTCATAAAGTTTTCTATTACTACAACTGGACAAGTAACTTTTTCTTTTACTTGATCTGCTATTTCATTAGATGTAAATATTAAGTCTGCCATACCTGATGCTACTGATGTTACATCATTAGTAAAAGTTTCAACATCTATATTATACTTAGACATAACATCATCTAAATTCATTTTTAGTATTAAGCTACTCCCTATTCCAAATCCACAAACAGCCATTATTTTTAATGTCTTACTCATAATAAACTCTCCTCTATATTTTTGATTAATCTTCAATTGAAGACTTTTTTATAATTTGTAATATCTCTTGTTTAGAATTACTTTCTTTTAACTTTTCTATATTACTATCTTCCGATAAAAACATTGCTAAGTTTTGTATGAATCTCAAATGCCCTTTTTCACTTTTTGTAGCAAATGTAAATATTGTATGCACTGGATCATTATGTTTTGAACCAAAGTATACAGGTTCGCTGAGAGTTGTTAAAGCTATTGAATCTTCTTTAACACTATCACCTGGTCTTGCATGCGCTAATGCAATTCCTGGCATAATGACAATATATGGCCCTAAATCTTTGATAGCTTTTATCATGCTATCAGTATATTGTTTAGTGATTTTTCCACCTACTTCTAGGGGTTTGGCAGATTGTTTTATCGCTTCTTCCCAATTTGACGTTGCTATATTTATTTGTATCATGTCTTCTGTTAATATATCTCTTAACATTTATTATGTCCTTTCTAGCAATGTTTTTTGACTATTTTGTAATCTCTATTATTTATTACATATTATCACTAAATATACGAGTTGTTCAATACTTTGGCTTATTCATGTACTGATTTATAGTTAAATATATTTACTTACTATGTAAAATTTTGTAATACGATTATAAATATAATTATAAGAATTTCATAAGTTCTACACAATTTCTATTTATACTTAAAATATATATTTATTGTGTGAAAGGAGAATAACAATGACTATTAAAACTCAATCTTTGTACGTCAAAGACATGGTCTGTAATTCATGCGAAAAGATCATTGAGAAGGATATAAAAAAACTAAATGGAATTAAAAATGTTAAAGCAAACTTTAAAACTTCAACAGTTACAATTAGCTATGACTCAGACAAATGTTCTTATTCAGATATAAAAAGAATTATAACAAAATGTGGTTATACTATCATGCCACATTCCAATTCTAAGAATAATTCTTCGCAGTTTATAAGAAACGCTATATTAATACTTGGACTAGTTTTTATCATGACAAAAATGACCTCATTATCAAATTATTTTGATATATCATCAATATTAAATTCAAATACAACATATTTTGTTGTATTTATAGTTGGACTTTTATCTTCCCTACATTGTGTTGGTATGTGCGGTGGAATAATGTTATCTCAAAGCCTGTCTGCTAATAATGTAAAAGCGCCTTTATTATATAACTTAGGCAGGGTTATATCTTATACACTAATCGGTGGAATAATAGGTGCAATAGGATCTGTTCTTTCTGTAAGTACTCAAGCATCAATTATTATCTATATAATAGCTGGAGCATTTATGATAATTCACGGTGCAAATACTATGGGATTTAGAGTTTTTAGAGGGTTTAGCTTTAGATTACCTTTTCTTTCTAAATGCCCAGCACAAACTTCAAATTCTACTCCTTTCGTAGTAGGTTTATTAAATGGATTTATGCCATGTGGCCCACTACAAACAATGCAATTATTTGCTTTAAGTACAGGTAGTATGACAAAGGGAGCTCTAAGTATGTTTATATTTTCAGTAGGAACAGTTCCTTTAATGTTATTATTTGGTTATATGGCAAATTCACTAAGTAAAAATACTGGTAAAAAACTAATAAAATTTAGTGGTGCCTTAATAATAGTTTTAGGCTTAGTTACAGCAAATAGAGGACTTAGTTTATATGGATTAAATTTGAATCCTACAAGTAATTTAAATAATTATCTATCTTCTGATAATGATGAACTTTTAGAGGACACTTCTAGTGTTGCAACTATTGAAAATGGTATTCAAACAGTTAAAATTACAGCTGATTATTCTGGATATTCTCCAGCTTTAGTGTATATTAAAAAGGATGTTCCAACCAAACTTATTATAGATGGAAAACAATTAACAGGATGTAACAATGCAATAGTTATACCTTCATTAAATATACAAAAAGAGTTACAAGAAGGTGAAAATATAATAGAATTTACTCCTGGTAATACTGATATAGACTATAGTTGTTGGATGGGTATGATTCGTGGTAATATTAAAGTTGTAGATGAGCTACCTAGCATATAATAAACAGATTAAGTTAATTATAAAAACAGCATCTTTTACGAATAGGTGCTGTTTTTTTACAAAAAATATAAGCAGGAGGTTTATTATAGATGAATAAATTAAGTGTTTTAGTAGTAGAAGATGAAATTAATATAAATGATATTATAAAGCATTATTTAGAAAAAGAAGGTTATATTGTATATCAATCATTTGATGGCAAAAATGCACTTGAAGTTTTTGATAAACACAATCCTAATATTATCATTTTAGATATAATGCTTCCAGATATATTAGGAACACAAGTGTGTAAGGAAATACGAGAAAAATCAAATGCACATATAATAATGCTTACAGCCAAAAGCGATGAAGCAAGTGTTATAGAAGGTTTAAATATAGGGGCTGATGAATATCTAACTAAACCATTTAGCGCTCGTGAATTAGTTGCAAGAGTAAATGCTATTTCAAGAAGAATAAGTAAAGATAATGAAAACTTTGATAATATATATTTCTTCAATAACAATGAATTAATAATTGATTGTAATAAATATGAGGTGAAAAAGTCTGGAAAATTAGCTAATCTAACTGCTACAGAGTATAAAATATTATTAACTATGGCTAAATATCCTAATAAAGTTTTTACTAGAGAAGAATTAGTAGTTTGTTCTTTTGGGTATGATTATGATGGAATAGATAGAGTTATAGATGCTCATATAAAAAATATAAGACAAAAAATAGAAGATGATGTTAAAAATCCAATATACATTACTACAGTTTATGGTATAGGATATAAGTTTTCAGGAGAAAGCAGATGATGAAAATTAAATTAAGGTACAAATTAATTTTGTCTTATATTTTAATTGCTATTATAAGTATTGTAATAGTAGCTTTAATTGGCAATGCATTGTCCCAAACTCAATTTAAAAAATATGTACTTTATCAAAGAGAACATGTTAATCAGTCAGTAGTAAATGATATAAAAAATAGTTACAAATCTTATGATAAATGGAACATAAATGATCTTGAACATATAGGCAAAGAGGCCTTAGACAAAGGATTAATAATAACTGTAAAAGATAGTTATGGAAAATCTATTTGGGATGCAAGAAACTATAATTCACAACAATGTGAATTTACATTAGATAATATGAGTGAACATATGATGATGTATTTTCCTAATTGGAAAGGTAATTATGCTATTAAAGAATATAATATTACTTTAGAAAATGAGAAGGTAGGTACTTTATATATAGGATCTTACCCAGATTATTATAGCGAGAATGATATTTTATATTTAAAAACCTTAAATAAGATTTTGATATATTCAGTATTTATAGCTTTACTAGTTGCTATTATACTAGGATTGTTGGTAACTAATAATATAGTTAGACCTATATCTAAAGTTGTAAAAAGTACAAAAAATATATCGAGAGGAAACTATAACGAAAGAATATATGAAAATGTTGATACTACTGAATTAAATGACCTCATTATAGGTATTAATAATTTGGCACAATCATTACAAAAACAAGAAGATATAAGAAAAAATTTAACAAAGGATGTATCTCATGAATTAAAAACACCACTTACTTCATTACAAATAAACTTAGAAGCTTTAATCGATGGTATATTAGAACCCACTACAGAGAGATTATCTATTTGTTACGAAGAAATTTTAAGGCTAACTAGATTAGTAAAAGATCTAGAAAAATTATATATGTATGAACAAAATGATACAAATATAAATAAAACAGAGTTTGATATAGGATATCTCATAAAAAATGTTATTACTAATTTTGAAAGTGAATACAAAAGAAAAAATGTAAATATTAGCTTTAATAGCAATAGTTTAATTGTAAATGCTGATAAAGATAAGATAACTCAAGTTATAATAAACTTGTTGTCTAATGCAATAAAGTATACACATGAAGGTGGAAATATATTTATAGAAACATATAATGTTGATAATGGAATCAAGCTAGTTATAGAAGATAATGGCATTGGAATATCAGAAGAAGACTTGCCTTATATATTTGAAAGATTTTATAGAGCTGATAAATCTAGAACTAGACTTACAGGTGGTGCAGGTGTAGGACTTAGTATAGCTAAAGCTATAATTAATGCTCATAATGGAATTATTGATGTTGAAAGTAAGATAGGACAAGGTACAAAATTTATATTATATATACCAAATTAGTCTATAAATAACTTTATATAAAATCTTTGCTTCTTAAAGTTTTAACTATAACCTATATTAATACGTGTACATATACTATTATTGATTAAATAATTATAAGGATGTGTTAAGATGGTTATTACTCCAGATATTGAAACCCTTCCCTTTAAAATGATAAACGGCGTAAAATATTTTGAGCTAGTTGCAGAACCTGTTACAAGAGAGATTCTTCCAGGTGTATTTATAAAGGGGTGGGGGTACAATGGAAGTATTCCTGGACCAACTATTCAAGTTTACCCTGGAGACTATGTAAATATTAGAGTATATAACAAACTTCCTGAAGAAACTTCTATTCACTGGCATGGCCTAGATATTCCCGTTACAATGGATGGATTTCCAGATGTAGAACCTACTCCAGCCATAAAACCTGGATATTACTTTGATTACCACTTTAAAATAGTAAATCCTCCAGGAACACATATGTACCATACTCATCATTTTGCAGTAAAGCAAGAAATGATGGGTCTTGGAGGAGGATTTATTATACTAGATCCAAAAGAATCTAAGAAAGATATTCAACGAGACTACTTTATTATGTTACAAGAATTCCATGTTAAAGGGTTAAAAATAGGAGAAGTAAAACCAGGTGTATACGAAATAGATCCTATGAATCATGATTTTAACTTTTTTACTATGAATGGAAGATGTTTTCCATATACAACACCACTATTGGTAAAAGAATGTGAAAATGTTCGTATAAGATTAGGTAATATTTCTGAAATAGCTCACCCAATTCATATTCACGGACATCAATTTTCTATAACTGCTTCAGATGGAAATACTATACCTACTAAAAATAGAATGCTTAAAAATACTATTTTAGTTGCTTCTGGAGAAACATGGGATATTGAATTTTTCACAAAAAACCCAGGTATATGGCCATTTCACTGTCATATTCCACATCATATGTCTAATAATATGCAAAAACAAACTGGAGGCATGTTTACTACTATTATTTATAAATAATAAAAATAGCTTGATAATATTATCAAGCTATTTTTATTATGGCCTTCGAGCCGTTACGTACGCTTTTTTATAAAAGGAATTATTTATATCTGATATTTTAACTACATCACCAGTTTTTGGTGCATGTATCATTTTTCCGTTTCCTATGTATATACCAACATGATTTACACTTCCATTATTATCTGTGTCTGAGAATATTAAATCTCCAGGTTGAAGTTGTGGCCTTGATACATATTGTCCATACTTACTTTGAGCTATTGATGTCCTAGGTATAGTTTTACCTATAGCATTTTTATATACATATGAAGTAAAACCAGAGCAATCAAAAGTATTAGGCCCTTCTGCTCCCCATACATATTTTTTTCCTAATTGTTTATAAGCTAATTTAATAACTTCTTCTCTTCCTTCTCCTCTAGATGGAGCTTGAATAGTTTCATTTGAATTATTTATATTAGAAGTTAAATATGTATTTGAAACCCATCCTGTTAATGCACCTGATGTCTTTATCTTTGTCCAATCTCCACTTTTTTCTAATATATCTACAATTTGTCCATTACTTAATGATCCTATTTTAGAATATGAAGTTGATGGTCCTTTTCTTATATTTAATGATGAAGCTTTAACTTTAGCTGTTCCTTGAGAAACTTGTGAGTCATTACGTGAAGAACTTCCTTCTTTTATGTACTTGCTTGATACCCATCCTTTTTGCTCATTATTTAACTTTATATTATACCATCCATTTGATGAAGATAATATTTCTACTTTATTACCTTTATATACCTTAGTTATTCTAGCATTTTCTATACTAGCTCCACTTCTTACATTTAATGCACTTGCAGTTACAGTTCCTACCTCCTGTGCATAACTTTGATTTGCATGTATACCTAAACTTAAAGCAGTTATCCCTATACTTGCTAGTATCTTTTTTTTCTTCATTTATATATCCTCCTTGTTACGATAATTCTATATTTTATTACAAACCAGTAACTTTTCATTAATTTTCTGAAAATTTTCCTTATTAATTTTTTATAGGTTTATAATAACGAATGATTATGAAGAAATTATGAAGGGAATGTATTTTTTTGCTTTATTATTTAATATATATGCTTAATATGCTAAATTGTGTAAAAGGAGAATAATTCTTCTGAGTTTATACTAAATGCTATATTAATACATGATAGACTAGGAGAATCTTTGAGTAGTGAAT
>NZ_DATIRC010000319.1:0-1758 GCF_035470145.1 Romboutsia sp. | reverse complement strand
CAAAGGAATTAAGTTGGCTCTTCTACCAGCTTAAAGACATCTTTGCTGGAGAATTAAACTATATTTCAAAGCCGGTTTTTTACGGTATGCTTGCCCAAACTTCGATTGATTATCTTGAAAAGAATAAAGAAGACGTAAAATATGACCAATTACTGTTTTCCGTTCTGGATAAGGCAAGAAGCTTCTCTAACGAATAAGATTACCAGTTAATACAAAGCTGCCTTTTTATTATCTGCACTTTTGATGCAATGTATCTTGAATCTGAAAGTTACCTTAAATATTTGATATCGTTTTTCAACAAAGGCAAATCCATTTCATTGGGTTTGCCTTTTTGATTTTTAATGTATTTTGCGATATATGCAATTAGCAGAAATTGTTTTCTGAATGTGATACCGATAAGCCATTAAAGGTTTTGACAGACCTATTTTTTTATAAGGTAGTCTCAATAAATAAAAAGTTTGAAAGCTATAGTAAAGACCACCATATATGAGATTCGTATTAATCCTCAGAGGTATAGATTACTTGTTGAAATCTAAACGGATATATGAACGGTCAATGATAGTCCATCTCAAATAATTGGTTGCAAGTTTTTTATTACGCTTCCGTTAGCAGTCATTGAAAAATATAAACATAAGACATCGCTTAAATGAAAGATATAGAAATAATAAAATACTACTCGCCAATAGAAGAAAAAATTAACATCACTACTCATGCTATCGGTTTCATTTTAAGCATTGTTGCTTTCGTACTTTTAGTTACACATGCAAATCTGCACGGAGATGTTTGGCATATTGTTAGTTTTAGCATTTTCGGAGCAAGTTTAATTATATTATATGCTGCTTCTACTTTTTATCACAGTGCTAAAAAGTCAGAGTTAAGAAACAGATTGAAAATCTTTGACCACGCATCTATTTATATCCTAATTGCTGGAACTTACACTCCTTTTACACTTGTTACTCTAAATGGTACAATAGGTTGGGTGATTTTTGGTACTTCTTGGGGATTGGCCTTAACTGGAATAATATTGAAATTTTTCTTTACAGGGAAATATAATTTAATTTCGACGATAATGTATGTATTAATGGGTTGGGTTATCGTTTTCGCCATAAAACCATTAATTAATAATTTACCCTTAGAAGGTTTACTTTGGCTTCTTGCAGGAGGAATATTTTATACAATTGGTGCAATCTTATACAGCATTAAAAAGATAAAATTCAATCACGCCATCTTCCATATGTTTGTTTTAAGTGGTAGTTTTTGTCAATTTATGTCGGTGTTCTTTTATGTTTTACCAAGTGAATAAATTAGCATCTGATTTGAGAGGAATTAATAAACACATAGCATCTTGGTGAATCTTTGATAACTGCAATGAAATAAAGCTATCATTGGCCTGAATTTTTTGTGATACTTTAATACCCTATCACAAAACGATAGTTGTGAAGATTCTATGAAAATGAAAGAATCAGTGGTCTAAAATATTTAGAATATTGTTATTTCAATTGGACAGATCCATTTTCGGAAGTCTGCCCTTTTCATCGTTATATACTTACAAAGCATGAATTGAGCTCATTTTGTGTGATTGGCAAGAAATCAGGGGAAGTTAAATAAGGTTTTTTTGAATATATAGAATCAATCGTTCGGCATCTTTAGTGCTTTTCTCCGATAGCTTAAATTCATTATGATTCGAAGCAGGATATTTCGTGGGCTTCGCAAACTCCGCTTCAGAATATTCTTTATGGAATAAATCTCGTGATATGC
>NZ_DATIRC010000318.1:0-11563 GCF_035470145.1 Romboutsia sp. | reverse complement strand
TCAACAATCCATTTGCGGAAGCTTTAGCAAAACTTAAAAAATAAATTGAAAGCTCTTTAGTGTAAATTATAATTTACACTAAAGAGCTTTCAATTTATTTTTTAAGTTTTGCTAAAGCTTCCGCAAATGGATTGTTGAATACTTCTTCAGTTTTATTTTGATTTTTCAAGAATTTATTTATATCTTTTTTAGATGCTTTATTTTTTTCTTCTGCTTTTCTTTTATTAAATGAACTTAATTTCTCTCTATGTCCACAGCTACATACAAATGTTTTTCCTTCGCCTTCTCCACGAAGTTCTAATTTTTTATGGCATACCGGACATCTTGAATTTGTTACCTGTGACACAGTTTTTCTTGTGTTACATTCTCTATCTTCACAAACTAACATCTTTCCTTTTTTCCCATTTACTTCAAGCATGAACTTTCCACACTCTGGGCATCTATTTTTAGTTAAATTATCATGTTTGAATTTAGAGTCGCTATTTTTTATTTCTTTAACTACATCTTTTGAGTAATTTTTCATATCGTTTATAAAATTATTTTTATTTAGCTTTCCTTTTGATATATCTAATAGTTTAGCTTCCCAAGATGATGTTAATTCTGGTGTTTTTAATTCACTTGGAACTAATTCTAATAATTGCTTTCCTTTTGAAGTTATATATATATCTTTTCCTTTTTTCTCTATTAAAAAAGAGTTAAATAATTTTTCTATTATATCTGCTCTTGTTGCAACTGTTCCTAGTCCATTTTTCTCCATTGCTGTAAGTAGTGTTCCTTCATTTAAGTAACCTGGAGGGTTTGTTTTTCCAGTAGTTTTACTTAATTTAACTACATTTAAAACTTCACCTTCTTTAAGTGTTGGTATACTATCATAACTTTCTTCATCATCACTATCTTTATAAGTTTCTCTCCAACCTAAGCTTATTATTTTATTTCCTTTGGCACTAAAATCTACTCCACATACTTCTCCACTTATTGAAGTTTGCTCATATTCAAATGGAGGACATAATACTGCTAAAAATCTTTTTACAACAAGGTCATAAATTTTTCTTTCTTTATCACTTAAGTCACCTAAAAATACTTTTTCTTCTGTTGGTATAATAGCGTGATGATCGCTCACTTTTGAGTTATCTACAAATGATTTATTTGAGTTTATCTTTGATTTTAATAACTTTGTGCATACTCTAGAATAATCACTTACATTAACCGCTCTTACTCTATCCGCTAAAGTTTCTACTATGTCATCAGTTAAGTATCTTGAATCTGTTCTTGGGTAAGTAAGTATTTTGTGGTGTTCGTATAGCTTTTGCATTATAGATAAAGTTTCTTTTGCTGAGTATCCAAATATTTTATTTGCATCTCTTTGCAGTTCTGTTAAATCATATAATGCAGGTGAATATTTTTTCTTATGTGATTTATTAACTTTAACTATTTTTATATCATTATTTTTTATTTTATTTATTGTATTATCTATTTTTTCTTCGTTGAAACTGCTGGTTGCATTATTTTTATCTTGCCATGTAAATTTAAGCTCAGAGTTTCCTTTGCTTGCTACTAAACTTATACCGTAGTAATTCTTAGGTTTAAATTCCATTATTTCTTTTTCTCTTTTAAGTATCATTGCTATAGTTGGTGTTTGAACTCTACCACAAGAAAGTTGTGCATTATGCTTTGTTGTAAGTGCACGTGTTGCATTTATTCCAACTATCCAGTCAGCCTCTGCTCTTGCGATTGCTGAGTGATATAAATTATCGTATTCTTTACCCTCTTTTAATTTAGCAAATCCTTCTTTTATAGCTTTATCTGTACTTGATGATATCCATAGACGCTTTAGTGGCTTTTTAACTTGTGCTTTTTCTATTATCCATCTTGCTACAAGCTCTCCTTCACGTCCTGCATCTGTTGCTATTACTATGTCACTTACGTCATCTCTGTTTATTTGTGCTTTTACTGTATTAAATTGCTTGGAACTTTTTTTGATTACTACTGTTTTTAGGTACTTTGGTAGTATTGGTAAATCATCTATGTTCCAAGACTTGTATTTTTCTCCGTAGCTTTCTGGATCTGCTAGTGTTACTAAGTGTCCGAGTGCCCATGTTACTATATATTTTGGACCTTCTATATATCCATTTTTTTCATTTTTACATCCTAATACTCTAGCTATGTCTCTTCCTACTGAAGGCTTTTCTGCTAGTACTAATATTTTTTTCATGTTATTTCCTTTCTCATTGCTTTTTTATCTATTTATAATATTACCATAGATTTGAAAAGTAACTAAGTGTTATCTAAAAATTAAAATATCCAGTTGACATTTGTCGCAATATTCTATATTATCATTATAAATAATGCTAATAACAAATCAATACCCGATTGAAGCTTTATAGAAGAGTTGTCAAATTTGACACACCGAAGGAGTCACACTCTCAGGTACTTTTATAAAAGTAGGACTGTAAAGCTTAGGGAACTCTGGAGAGACCCATTATGGGCGCCGAAGGGGCAAGGCAATTATGCTCAATCTCTCAGGCAAAAGGACAGGGATTATATACTATACTTAGTACTTTTTTGAGTACCTTTTTATAGTATGTCGTTTATCCAGAGCTAAATCTATACTAGATTTAGCTTTTTTTAATCTACCTGTCAATTAATTCATTTTACTCTATTGATTTATTGGGGCATAAAATTCACTTCGCTCTTTATGTTGAAATATATAAATTTTATATTTTAATAAATCCAAAATTAAGAGCGAAAAATATTAAGGAGTGTATTTTTATGAATTTAATTGATGTTTTAAACCAAGTGAACTCTTTCATATGGGGTCCACCTTTACTTTTACTATTAGTTGGTACTGGTATCTCATTTTCTTTTAAGCTTGGATTTTTACAAATTACTAAGCTTCCTACTGCTCTAAAGTTAATTTTCAAAGCCGAAAACAATGGTAGTGGTGATATTTCTAGCTTCGGTGCTTTATGTACAGCTCTTGCTGCTACTGTTGGTACTGGAAATATAGTTGGTGTTGCTACTGCTATAAAAATTGGAGGTCCTGGTGCACTGTTTTGGATGTGGATTGCAGCATTTTTTGGTATGGCTACTAAATATGCTGAGGGCGTTCTTGCTATAAAATATAGAACTAAAGACAAGAATGGACAAGTATCTGGTGGACCGATGTATTATATAGTAAATGGTATGGGTAATAAATACAAACCTCTTGCAATTTTCTTTGCTATAAGTGGTGTGTTAGTTGCACTTTTAGGTATTGGTACTTTTACTCAAGTTAATTCTATAACTGATTCTATTAATGGAAGTTTTGGAATTGACCCTAGAATAACCGGTATTGTTTTAGCTTTACTTGTTGCTTTAGTTGTATTTGGAGGACTTAAAAATATATCTAAAGTTTCAACTACAGTAGTTCCTTTTATGTCAGCTATTTATATATTAATATGTTTATTAATTCTTATAAGATCATTTGATAAAATACCATCTACTTTTATGTTAATAATAAAAAGTGCTTTTACTCCTACTTCTGCTTTTGGTGGATTTGTAGGTGCTAGTGTTTCTATGGCTATTAGAAATGGTATCGCTCGTGGTGTATTTTCTAATGAATCAGGACTTGGTAGTGCACCTATTGCTGCAGCTGCTGCTAAGACTGAGTGGCCTGCTGAACAAGGTCTTATTTCTATGACTGGTACTTTTATAGATAGTTTAATTATTTGTTCTCTTACTGGTTTTTCACTTATATTATCCGGTGTTTGGCAAGGAGATTTAAATGGTGCTCTTATGACTCAAAGTGCTTTTGAAAGTGTACTTCCTGGTATCGGACCTTTATTTTTAACAGTTAGTTTAAGTTTATTTGCTTTTACTACTATACTAGGGTGGAGTTATTATGGAGAAAGATGTTTTGAGTTTTTATTTGGTACTAAAGGTATAAGTGGTTATAGAATTGTTTTTGTTTTTATGGTACTTCTTGGATCATTTTTGAAATTAGAAATAGTTTGGATAATTGCTGATATTGTAAATGGTCTTATGGCTATTCCTAACTTGATTGCTCTACTTTATCTTATGCCTGTGGTTGCTCGTGAAACTAAAATTTATATGGATTATTTAACATCCAAGCAGGAAGATTATATTTATACAAATCTATAGAATTCTAAAAAAATGAGTGGAAATCCACTCATTTTTATTATGTTATTTTATGTTTTTTATCTATATACTATCTAACTAAAATGAAGTCAAAATACAAGGTTATACTTTATCATTCTTTTGGACTAAAGTAACTAATTTTTAATTGTCCTTTTAACTTATTACTTATTATCTTTTCATTAAAATTAATCCAATAACACTTAAACATATACCAATAATATTGGTTACTGATAACTGTTCTTTAAAAATATATAATCCTAAAAATACTAATATTAAAGTTGAAATGATATTAGAAAAAAGCGGTGCAACATTTATATTCCAACCACTTCTATATGCAATCAAAAATCCTGCTTCTATACCAAACACAGCTATTCCAAGAATATAACTTGGCCAACTTAACTCTCTAAATGAACCCATTATATTTTTACTTGGAAAAATAAAAATTGAAACAATAGAAACAATTAATGCTACTAAATATGTTGCAGTCATAGATACCATAGGATTTATATTTTCATTTATGAGTTTTTGACCTAAATGATAACCTGCAGTGCAAATTATTATTAGAGCCATAGAAAAATAATACATTTCGATTTCCTTTCTAAGATAATTTTTATGATACTATCCAATCAATTTCATTTTGATTTAATATATCATTCCATTCATTTGGTGCTTCTTTATCAGAAACAATAACATTAACTTCATTAAGTTCTGCTATTTTATAAAAGTTTCTTACTCCTACTTTAGAATGGTCTGCAACTACTATAACTTCCTTTGAATTTTCCATTATCTTATTTGATAAATTGGCTTCGTTTACGTTATAACCCGTTAATCCATTTTGTAAACTCATTCCTCCAACTGCTATAAATGCCTTATCTACATAAAAGTTTTTTAAGATATTTTCACTTATCGGCCCAAAACTAGATAATTGGTTAGTATCTATTTCTCCCCCTAAAAATATTACATTCCCATCAAACATTCCCTTATTTTTTAAATCTATAATAATATTAAGACCTGCTACATTATTGAGCAATACTGTAATATTTTTTTTGTCTCTTAAATAGTAAAGTATTTCACAAGTAGTAGTCCCAGCATCTATAGCTATTACATCATTATCCTTAACTATACTTGCTGCTTTACGTCCTATTTTTTGTTTTTCTTCTCTATACACACTTTCTCTATTTATATGAGAGGGTTCTTGTCTATCAAAAGAAATTTTTATTGCTCCACCATGTATTCTTTTTAATTTATGTTCCGCTTCTAGGCAATCTAAATCTCTTCTAATCGTTTCCGTAGTAACTTCAAATTTTTTAGCAAGTTGTGCAACTGATACTTTTCCATAGTTATTTAATTCATTTAATATAAGATTTTTTCTTTCATCTATATGACCACTCATAACAATTCTCCTTACTGCATCGCTTAATTTATTGACATTACCATATAGCCTGTCTATATTTAAAGTGTTGTATATAATCACATGCTTACATTATAACTAATTATATTTTCTAATACAATTAATAATATTTTAATAAATATAAGTAAATGGATAAACGTAGTTACTTGTATTTATCAAGACAGAGAGAAGGTTTTAGATTTCGCTTATCCAGTATTATATAAGTTGTTTGTTATTTTAGTCCTATAAACTTTTCCTTCATCATTTTTTCACTAGGCTCTATACCTAATATTTTGCATATTATTGGGGCTAATATTAATTGACTTACTTCTTCACATGTATTATCAACGAAAGATTCTCCTATTGTCCACATAGGAACATGCCTTTCATCATCTTCTATTCCTCCATGAGTATTGTCTTTATTCATACCATGGTCAGCAGTAACTATGATATGATATCCCTCTTCAATCCATGTTGGAATATGATTTGATAATATAGTGTCAACCTCTATTGCTTTTTTTCTATATTCCTTAGAATCAGAAGAATATAAATGACCAGCTAAATCAATATTCATAGGATGTATTAATAAAAAGTCTGGATCATAAGTTTTTCTTATATATTCAGCATCTAAAAACAAGTGACTATCTGGGTAAACATCATCATAGTAAAACATACCATTTTGTATATTATTGTTAGAATCATTTTGTATTCTATCTTCTATATGATTGAAAGGAGATTTATTATATAGCTCACTTACCCAGTGGTATGCAGCTGCACCTGTCTTTAATCCTGATTTTTTTGCTATACTAAAGATACTTTCTTCTTTAGATCTTCTATTTATATTATTGTTTGTAATACCATGTTCTATTGGATTTGTTCCAGTTAATATAGTCTCATATAAAGGTCTAGACATACTTGGAAGGGCAGATACTACCTTATAAAATTGAGCTTTTTTCATTTCTACAAGATGACTCATAAATCCCATTCTAGACTTAGCAGTTTCATAATTTAATCCATCTAATACTACCAATATAACTTTATTCATTTTAGTCTCCTATCTCTTTATCTACAGTACTTATCTCTAAGTTCTAATACATATTTAACAGATTCTTCAACGCCCTTTAATTGTGCTTTAAGCATACCAATTATATGTTCTTCTGGAGGATAATAATACTCTGATGGTTTTATTATATTTGGATTAAAAGGCGGTTTTTCAATCTTAAATGCACCTTTTCCTAATTCAGATACACCACCTGTACCTTTTTGCCTTTTAAATGTTGAAACATAAGGATAGCACATTTCGATATTTATTCTTGTTAGAGTTGACTCATTAACTAATATTTTAAAACATTCCTCTAAATCTATATTACCTTGTCCTGCTGGAACTCCACATACTCTATGTTGATCTTTATCTTTTATAATAATATGATCCTTAAAATGTGTTGTATATGCATAAGGAGCTAACTTTCTAACTGCATCAACAGGTTCTTCCCATGCCATCATTGAGTTTCCGATATCACAATGTACTCCTACCCATGGGCTGTCAACTTCCTTAATAATTTTAATTACTTCATCTGCAGTTTCTTCTTCATGATTTTCAACAGCCAGCTTTATTCTATATTTTTTAAGAAGTGGAACTATTTCCTTTATATCTTCTGGTGCTCTTTCTAACCTTTCACGCTCATAACCATTAAAACAACAATAAGTTCTAATTACATCTGCACCAATTTTATGTGCAACTTTTATAACCTTTGTCAAATGCTGCGGATCAGTACCTCTTGCATCAATTTCAGCAAATAATCCATGTTTTTGAATTTCTTCTTTTACTTTTTCTAAATGATCTAAATCTGCTCCTCCAAGAGCACCCCATTCTGGATGAAGATATTTATCACCAGGAAATGCTATAATGTTTATCATCACACCATCAAGACCTAATTCAGCAGTCTTTCTTATAAAACCGAATATATCCATTAATCCATTTTGAAAGGCTAAATGATAGCTCTCAGTTTCTAATCCTATTTTCATTTATATTTCTCCTTTTTGTTTATTTTTCAAGAAATATACATTTTTCCTTAGGTACAAATATATTTACTTTTTCTCCTAATTTTATATCTTGTATATCATCGTTTATAACATCTATATTTATAATAAATCCATCTTTTATAACTTCATATCTTATTGTGTTACCAATTACTGAAACATCAGTTACTGTACAATCTTTTAAATTGTATTCTTCATTTGAAATATTATCCTTAGTTATTTGTATAACTTCTGGTCTTATTGCAACTTCTTTCACATTTATATTGCTCTTGAAGTGCTTTTCAAAATCTTCTTTGCTAAAAACATTGTAAGTTCCTATAAACTTTGCCACAAATGAAGTTTTAGGATGATTGTATAGCTCTTGAGGCGAACCTTTTTGTTCTATTCCTCCATTATTCATAAGATAAATTTCATCTGACATAATCATTGCTTCTTCTTGGTCATGTGTTACAAATACACTCGTTATATCTAATTCTCTTTGTATTCTTTTTATCTCAACTTGAAGATTCTTTCTTATTTTTCTATCTAATGCACTAAGTGGTTCATCAAATAATAATATTTTAGGTTCTAATATTATAGAACGAGCTAAAGCAACACGCTGCTGTTGTCCTCCTGATAATTGATGTGGATATGAAGTAGCTTTATTTGAAAGTTCAACTAAAGCTAATGCTTCTTTAACCTTTTTATCTACCGTATTTTTATCCATATTTTTTAACTTTAATCCAAATGCTATATTATCATATACAGTCATATTTGGGAAAAGAACGTATTGCTGAAATACCATTCCTACATCTCTATTTTTTGGTTCTTTATTTGTTATGTCTACTCCATCTACTATAATGGAACCATTATCTATACTCTCAAGACCAGCAATACTTCTAAGAAGTGTACTTTTTCCACTTCCACTTGGACCTAATAATGTTATTAATTTTCCTTTTTCTATATTTAACGAAGTTTTCTTTAATACTTTTAAATCTCCGTAACTTTTTTCAACATCTTTTATAACTAAATAGCTCATTATATTCACCTCAATATTTTTATTTTTGTACTTGTGGTCCTTTACTTAATTTCAGTGCAGCATAAGAAATTACTAGTACAATTGCAAAGTATGTTGTAACTAATGCACTTGAAATATGGCCTGATTCCTTTAACATCTTAAATAACATTATTTGTATTGTCTCATAGTTTCCACCAATAAGAAGGTTAACTAATGTAAATTCACCAAACAATATTGAAAATGATAATAAAACAGAAATCTTTATACCTGGTAAAATATTTGGAACAACTACCTTAGCAAATGCCTTTGTCTTTGTTGCTCCTAACAGTTCACAAGCTTCAACTAATTGTTTTACATTTATATTTCTTAAACTATTTCTAATACCTTGGTACATATATGGAAGTATAAATACTGAATAAGCAAATATAAGTACCCATACAGAAACACCAAGAGTAGACGAATATAATCTTAT
The DNA here is from genome assembly GCF_035470145.1 of Romboutsia sp. GTDB lineage: Bacteria > Bacillota > Clostridia > Peptostreptococcales > Peptostreptococcaceae > Romboutsia_D. Next base: position 2,527 of record NZ_DATIRC010000318.1, on the reverse strand, counting down.
TAATGCAATTGAAAGTGCTACTCCAGGTATTACATATGGCATTAATACTATAGTTTGTAATATCCTTTCATACTTTGGCAAATACACTGTTACTACAAATAGTGCTAACAATATTGCAATTAAACTTATTATTATTGGTACTACAGCAACAAATAAAGATCGTCCCATTGCGTACCAGAATCTCGTATCACTAAATAAACTTTTATACCATTCTAACGTATACCCTTCCGGTAATACTGTTTTATACCAATCAGTTCCAATAGAGTATATAAAAATTGCTACTAGAGGAAGTAAAAGATATATTGTAAGTAATCCTATAGTTGTCTTATGCAACCACATTTTCTTTTTCATCATGTTATCCTCTCCTAATGTATTTACTCATTTTTTCATTTATCATCATTGTAGTTATTGTAGTTATCCCTAATATTACAGCTAAAGTAGCAGCAAGCTCTGGTTTTGGCATTACATCACCAGTAACAAGTGAACTTATTCTTATAGTTAATAAGTTATAGTTACTTCCTACTAATGCATATGCTGTTCCATATGCACCTATAGCATTTGCAAATAAAATACTAAATGTTCCTACTATACCTGGTAATAAAACAGGAAGTCCAATTTTAGCCCAAAATTGAATTGAGTTAGCTCCCAATAGCACTGCTGATTCTCTCCATTCTTTTCTTATTCCTAAAAAAGATGGATATAAAAGCATTACAGCTAATGGTATTTGGAAATATACATATGTTATTATAAGACCAGTCCAAGAATATAAATTAAAGTTACTAAATGCATCTATACCTAATTTTTTTAGCAATAAGAAAAATATGCCAGAATTTCCAAGCAATAGAATATTTCCTAAAGCTAAAGGTACTCCTGAAAAATTAGAAGTCATGTTTAACATTGTTATAATACGATTTTGTCCTTTTTCTCCAAAATTAGAAATTGAATAAGCAGAAATTAGTGCAACTACGATTCCGACTAAACTAGAAATTAAAGATATATTTATACTGTTTTTTATTGCTACTAAATAAAATGAATTAGTAAGTGCTGTTTTGTAATTTTCTAAAGTAAATCCTCCACCCAAACTACTTTTAAAACTATCTATAATCATTGTAAAACTTGGTATTAATAAGAATAACCCGGTTAATACAACAAAAGGTAAAAGTGATTGAATTATAAATAATGTTGTTTTTTTATTTTTCATTTATACTACCTCTTCCTAAGTTAAGATTATCTAAGATAATAAGAGATATAATCTCTTATTATCTTAGGATTAAATTATTTAACATTAACTAAAACTTGTTCTTGCCATAATTGTCCTATATTTTCAACTGTTTTGCTCCATCCTTCAAAGTCTTTTATCTCTTTAACATTTTTATATTGCTCATTAGGTAATAGCTTTGCTTGAACATCTGCTGGTAATTTGATATCTTCTCTTATAGGTTTTGCATATCCTTTTGCTAAGTTTATTTGTCCTTCATCACTGAATATATAATCACGTGCTAACATTGCAGCATGTGGATGTGGTGCATATTTGTTTATTATAGTTGTATATCCTGTACGAACACTTGCATCTGATGGTATAACAACATTGAATCTACCTTTATCTATTTTATCTCTATAAGCTAAAGAATTGAAATCCCATAGTAATGCAACTTCTACTTCACCATTTTCTATACTTGCTAAATCACTTTTACCAGTAACTAATCTTCCTTGCTTAGCAAGTTCTGCGAAGAAATCAAGACCTGGTTGTATGTTATTTTCATCCCCACCAAAAGCCATAGCAGCTGCTAAAACAGCCATTTGTGATTGAGTACCAGAAGTAACGTCATCAAGACTTACCTTGTAATCTCCTTTTAATATGTCGTGGAAAGACTTTGGAGGATTTTTTACTAATTCTTTGTTTGCCATAATAGACATTGTTCCTGTATAAGCTAACATCCAGTCTCCTTCTTTATCTTTTGCCCAATCAGGTACACTGTCCCAATGTGAAGTCTTATATGGTAATGTTAATCCTCTTTCATCTGCTACAGGACCATAAGACCAGCCCACATCACCTATATCAGCTGTAGGATTATTCTTTTCAGCTTCTATTTTTGCTATTTCTTCAGCACTAGATAAATCTGTATCTGAGTGTTTAAGTCCATATTTTTTATTTAAATCATCCCAAGTACCTTTCCAGTTTGCCCAGCTATCTGGCATACCTATACTTACTACTTGTCCTTCTTCTTTAGCCCCTTTAGTAATTTGTTCAATTGTAATGTTTGGATCGATTACATTTGCTTTGCTTTCAACATCTTTGTTACCACATCCAACTAATGAAGCAGAAACCATAATTGATACCATTATACCTGTTGCAAGTTTTTTGAATTTCATAAAAAATTCCTCCTTAGAATAAGTTTATATTTAAATTTTTATAAAACTTGGCTTTCTATTTCTAAATGTTGTAATTTCTTTAAATCCAATTTCTTTAAGCTCTTTTATTGCTATATCAAAATCTGAACATAAGTCCTCTGCAATATGTGCATCT
>NZ_DATIRC010000317.1:0-5676 GCF_035470145.1 Romboutsia sp. | reverse complement strand
GGATGGAAATTACTTAGTAATGCCTGTGTTTTTAGCTCGTGACGCTGGCCTTGGAGAAATTGGTAGAAATACTATATTAACTAATAAGGACTATGGCTCTCGTTTAAGGCTTGGCGTTGTAACTACTGACTTAGAACTTGAAGTTGATGAACCTATTGATTTCGGATTAGAGGATTTTTGTAATATGTGTAAAAAATGCTCTTTTACCTGTCCTTCTCAATCACTTTCAAATGAATGTAAGATAAGTGAAGATGGTACTTATAATTGGGCAATAGATGCTGAAACATGTTATATTAAGTGGAGATATTTAGGAACTGATTGTGGTATGTGTATATCGGCTTGTCCATTTAGCCAAGATTTAGAAACTATAAAAAATGCTAGTACCTTTAAAAATGACCCACATCTTATAAAACAAGCTTTAGATGAATATAAGAAGAAATATAAAAATAGACCCTTTGTTCCTGGAAATCCTGATTGGCTAAGGTAAAATCATAAAAAATGGATTAACCATATCAGTTAATCCATTTTTATATACTACCACTTTGCATAGTGATCTTCAAACCAACAAAGTACTTCTTTAAATATAATTTTTTTATCATTTATTTTCACTACTCCATTTAATTTTCCTACATGTTGTTTTAAACTAGATTTAACTATTAGTTTATTATTTATCTTATCATTTATATTAATTATCTTAAACTTCAAATCAATATCTTCACAATCTATAGATTTTATATACCATTTATTTATATCTATTTTTTCAAATTTAACATTACAATATATTTTATATAAAATTCCATTTACTTTGATAGCATTTTCATTAACACCTGTATTATCAGTATATTTTCCACCTAAATTTAATCCTACTTTATTGTATTCATTTTCAAAACCACAAGTTAACCAATACCAAGATTTTTCCCTCTCCCATATGCCTCTACCATAATCAATAAATCCAATAGTGTCACTTAAATCAAATTTTTCAGGTTCTTCTTGTCCTACACTTATATATCCTTCAGATTTTAGTGGAAGTTGTTTAGAGGTATAATGGAATTTCTTTTCACTCCATGGTATTAGTACATTTAAAGACTCTTTTTCTAAGACTAAATTAGCATCTATATCAATTTCATTCCATTTAATCATAGTCTGTAATTTATTATTTATTCTAATTATATTTATATACATATCTTTATTTTGAAAATGTGCATATGAACCAATAGCATTGTGTATTATCATTCCATTGCAAAAAGGTATTGTAATATTTTGGTGAATTTCTTTATTTTTTTTAAAATCGTAAAAATCTATAAAAATTAACCCTGCATAATCTAGCTTTACTATAGCAAAAACACAAATATAATCTTTATTCATCCACATATAGTGATTCCATATTTTTTTTCTAAAATATCCTACATCTATATCGCAGTTTGAAAAAATTTTTCTACTCCAACCTATAGAATTCGAATTTATTTTCCCATCTTTTGAACATATGAAATTTTCATTTTTCAATTCTTTCATGCAATCCCCCCATTCTTTTGTATCAAAATAAAAATATTATTTTAATTAATCATATTCCTTTTTAATTGAAAATATAATTTAAAGTTTACATATTAAATAAATTTTATATAAAAAAGGTATAACATATCAATTTCTGATGTGTTATACCTTTTATAAATTTGTTTAATATGTACTAGCTATTATTTTTGAAATTTCAGATTGATTCTCAGATAAATATTTATCTATTTCTAATGCAACTTTTTTCCCTAAAGCTGTTGCATAACAAGCAGTTTTATCCCCTTTTATTATGTCACCTGCTGCAAATACATCATCTATATTAGTCTTAAAATTATTTGTTATAACCATGTTTCTATCATCAACTTCAACAGGAGCAATTTTTTCAATTCCTTCTGACATCTGGCCTACTGCAAATATAACAGTATCTGCATCTAATACAAGCTTAGAGTTATCATTGACTCCTACAAACTCCATAGCACATACTTTATTATTTTCATCTCCAATTATCTCTACAGAATCAAAATTATCAAATATAGGTACGTTTACATAGTGAAGGTAATTTAATTCTTTTTTACTTGCTGTCATTTCTTCTAAAGGGCATCTCACAATAACTCTTACATTTTCATACCCTATAAGCTTTGCAGTAGTACCACAGTCCATAGCAACATCGCCACCACCGATTACAATAGCACTCTTGCCTATACTAACTTTTCCATCTTTGCTTTTTGCTTCTGCTAAAAAACTAACTGCATCAAAAACACCGTTAAGATTTGAACCTTTCATATTTAACACTCTACCTTTGTTCAATCCACTAGATATTAAAAATGCACTAAACCCTTGTTGCCTTAAAGTATCTAATGTAATATCTTCTCCCACTTTACAATTAGTAACAAATTTTACACCTAAATTTTCTATATACTTAATGTCTTCTTTTATTACTTCTTTAGGTAATCTATGTGGCGGAATACCATAACTTAACCATCCACCTAATTCTTCTCTAGCTTCAAATACACTTACATTATATCCTTTTTTAGCCAAGAAAGCAGATGCAGAAAGTCCTGATGGACCAGAGCCTATTATAGCAATTTTTTTACCTTTATTATTAATTTTAGGTTCAGGTTTTAAAATAGCATTCATTTCTTTTTCATATTCAGTTAAAAACTTTTGAATATAGGGAATCATTATAGGATTTTTTAAAGAAGTTTTTTTACACCCACCTACACAATAAGTTTCATAAGGACATACTCTAGCACATATGCCAGCTAATGCATTGTTTTCTCTTAGAATCCCTATAGCTTCTTGTATTTCTCCCTTTGCAACTAGTTCTACAAAAGTTTTTGGATCACTTCCAATAGGGCACCCTTTGCTACATGGTGCATCATCACATAAAAGGCATCTTTTAGATTCTAAAATCGCCTCTTCTTCTGTAAAGTATTTTGCTGATTCTGTTAAATATCCTACATTATTCATTTTTTATCCCCCTAATAAATAATTTAGATTATAACTATTCCATAGAAGTTTTAACATTAAGTTGACTTAATTTGTTATAATTATTGAAATTATATATTAAATATTTATTGTATTACATATCTATACATAATTTTCTTCTTATATTAAAATTATAGTACATTACAATTCATTATGCTTTATTTATTGAATAATTTTTTTATAAATTAACTAAAATTAAAGTCTCTTGTTCTTAATTTACTTATGTAAAGTATTTTTATTTAATTCAAAATATGCTATTTATTAATTTTATACATAAATATTTATTTATATGTTACTAAAAAGCTCTAGTCTGAATATAATAAATAGTAATGTAGTAAATGTAATATAATTACTACTTATTAAACTATATCTTCGAGGTGCTTATAATGAATATGTATTTTAAATCATCAAAAAAAAGAAAAAAACACACAATTTTAGATTTATTAAATTTCAATAATTTATTCTTTAATAATGATATTTTATTGTATGACAACGACAATTACGATGAAGATTATAATTATAATGAAGATTATGATTATGTTATTATTGATGACGATTTGAAATTTAATTATGACGATTATAAAGATGATACAATCTACTATTTGTAGCTTCTAGCACGACTTAATACCTATAGTTTTTATTAATAATGCCGTTTTTTAAAATAAAAGTTCTTGCTTTGTTAACAATGTATATAAAAAATGAGTATTTCAACATAATTTTATAATCATGTTGAAATACTCATTTTTTATATTATTTATTTAGTTTATCCAAATAAACTTAAAAGTATTCCTGCTGCTACAGCTGATCCTATAACTCCTGCAACATTCGGTCCCATAGCATACATTAATAAAAAGTTCCCTGGATTTTCTTCTTGAGCTACCTTATGAGCAACTCTTGCTGCCATAGGAACTGCTGAAACACCCGCCCCACCTATAAGTGGATTAATTTTTTCTTTACTAAATTTGTTCATTACCTTAGCACAAATTACCCCTGCTCCTGTACCAATTCCAAATGCTATTACCCCAAGAGCAAATATTTTTAACGTTTGTACACTTAAAAATATATCAGCTTGTGCAGATGCTCCAACTGACAGCCCTAAAAATATTGTAACTATATTCATCAACGCATTTGTAGCAGTTTCTGATAATCTATCTGTAACGCTACATTCTTTAAGTAAATTACCAAACATAAGCATTCCTATTAAAGTTGCTGCTGCTGGCAATAACAATGAAACTATTATTGTAACTGCTATTGGAAATATTATCTTAACTTTCTTAGATACAGACTTACTTTGAGCCATTACTATAGATCTTTCTTCCTTAGTAGTTAAAGCTTTCATTATTGGTGGTTGTATTATTGGAACCAAAGCCATATATGAATACGCTGCAACTGCTATTGGTGCAAGTAAATGTTGAGCTAATTTTGTAGTTAAGTAAATTGCAGTTGGTCCATCTGCTCCACCTATTATACCTATAGATGCTGCTTCTGGTCCTGTAAAACCTAAAAGCAATGCTCCTATGAAAGTGAAAAATATTCCAAATTGTGCTGCTGCTCCAAGCAATATACTCTTTGGATTTGCTATTAATGGACCAAAGTCTGTCATAGCTCCAACTCCTAAAAATATTAATGGAGGGAATATTCCAAGTTCATCTCCTTGAAATAAATAGTATAATAATCCTCCTGGTGTTTTGGTATGAATCGTTGCTTCTAAACCTTTATTTGACATTCCTAAAGGTTCTATTCCTGCAACAGCCCCATTCATAACTCCCGTTAAAGGAAGGTTTGAAAGCAACATACCAAAAGCTATAGGTACTAATAGTAAAGGTTCAAAACCTTTAGCTATTGCTAAATATAATAGGATACAGGCTATTACAATCATTATTAATTGTCGCCAATCCATATTAAAAATACCCATTGATTGAATAAAATTATTTATAACTTCTCCCACGGGTAAATCCCCCTTTTTGAATTTTCTCTTAATTTCTATCCTATAGTTACTAAGACATCTCCTGCATTTACAGATGATCCTTTTGATATATTTACAGCTGAAACAGTCCCATCAGAATTTGCCATTATTTCATTTTCCATTTTCATTGCTTCAAGTATTAATAATATTTGACCTTTTTTAACACTATCACCAGCTTTAACCCGTACATCATTTATAGTTCCTGGCATTGGAGATAATACATTCCCTCCACCTAAAACTGGTGCTGCTTGTTGTTTTGGTGTAGCTTGTGGTCTTGGTGAACTTTGAGTTACTTGAGGTCTTGAAACTTTAGAAACTTCACTTCCTACTTCTTCGACCTCTACCTCATATGTATTTCCATTAACTGTTACATTATATTTTTTTATCATTTAAATTCCCCCTGTTATACATTACTTAATGGCATTTTTAGCCATACTTTCCCAACTTGTTTTAGAGTTATTTGTTCTTACTATCTTTTTAACTACTATATTGTTGGTACTATTTCCAGTTGCTACACAAATAGCTGCAGTTATTACTGATACTAATTCTTCCATATTTTCATTTTCACAGCTTGATTCTTGATATCCTAAATCTGAATCTTTACTTTTTGTAAGTTGAATTTCTGCTTTTGAATTTGTTTTTTCTCTTTGTAACAAACTTATTATTGCAGATATTATAACTAATACTATAAAAACTACAGTCATTGAAAGTAT
>NZ_DATIRC010000316.1:0-1764 GCF_035470145.1 Romboutsia sp. | reverse complement strand
AATAGCTTGCCATCTTTTCTTTTTATTCTTCCAATATGGGTTATTATAGTACCCGATTTTGATTTTAGTTCTTCATTTAATTCTTTTCTGTAGTCGTATCTTTTATCTATAGTTATCGTAAAATCATTTATATCAAATTGTATTCTTCCTGCAAACAACTTATCCACGTGTTTTATAAGAGTTCCAGGAAACTTGTCCAAATTAATCACATGAAAATCAATATATTCCACATAAGAATTTTTAGATTTTATATAATTATCATTTGTATATCCTTCTATATTAAAATCATTTATAGTATTTATTGTTACAGATATAGGCTTATAACCATACATTTCAAGTATAGCGTTATCATAATCTAATTCTAAGTCAATATCTTCATCTTCAACACATAATATTTGAGCTTTAAAATTTATAGATACTGGAGGTGTCATTTTGTAATATATTATTCCACTACATTTATATTTTTTATCTAAATAAATGCAAAATCGCCCTTCATAAATGCTAATATCTTCGTCTACCTTGTATCTCAAATAGTCTGATGATATAGCATTATTAACTACCTTCATAGCTAGCCCACCTTCACTTTCTTATCATACTATATCATTATATCATAATAGAGTAGGCAATATGTAATTTAATCGATAATTAGTTATTTATTCTTTATAAATTATATTTTTAGCTTATTAATGAATATAATTTATAAAGTGCTACGATTTAATTTCATTTATAGCACTTTATAAAATTTAAATAAAGGGTCTGTTAAATCAAATTGATAGACCCTTTATTTCTAAATAGATAAATAGTCTAGTTTATTTATTTATTTTTTTCTTCTAATGAATAATTTTCTTTTCTAAATAGATTAGGATAATCTTCTCTTATCATTTTCTTAAGGCTTAGAACTAATATCACAAAAATAATTATAATAGGAGTTCCCCCTATTATTGCAGAAGCTTGAGCTGATTCTAATCCTCCTAATAACACTAATGATACTGCTACTAATCCAAAAACAAATGCCCACAATAACCTATTCCATCTTTTAGGTTCTTCATTACCTTTTAATTGTTTTGTACATATAGATGCTAAAACATATGCTGAAGAATCTATTGTTGTTGCTAAAAATATAAAACATATAATTCCATACACTATTGTAATAAAATTAGGAAATGGCATTGTTTTTAATATTTCAATAATCGCCATTTCACTTCCTAATGTATTTAGTATTTGGGAAATATTTAATATATTATTTTTTTCAAGGTATAATGAGTACCCACCAAATATTGCAAAGAAGAAACAGCTACCTAAAGCCCCCCACGTAATCATCCCTACTGAAACTTGTTTTAATGTTCTACCTTTTGATATTCTAGCTATAAATAAACCCATCATAGGAGCATATGACAACCACCATCCCCAGTAAAAAGCTGTCCATCTTTCAACAAATCCACCTTGGCCTATTGGATCAGTCCAAAAACTCATTCTTATTACATTTTGTAAATATAGACCAATACTATTTGTTTCTACTTTTAAAATAAACCTGCTTGGTCCTATGAAAAAAACAAATATTGCAAATCCTATAGCTAAAACTATATTGATATTGCTAAATATTTTTATACCTTTATCTAACCCTCTATAAACACTAATACCAAATAGTAATATCCATATAAATATAATTATAAGCTTTAATATCCAACTATCTGGTATATTTAATACCTCACTTGCTATAGTAGATATCATTGGTACAGCTAATCCTAATGATGCACCAATACC
>NZ_DATIRC010000315.1:0-1522 GCF_035470145.1 Romboutsia sp. | reverse complement strand
AAAGAACTAGTTATTATTATTGCTCCATAATTTTCTAAAGATTTTCTAATTATTTCTTTTCTTTCTAATTTTTCAACTTGTATCTCTAATTCCTTCACTACATTTTTTGCTAAACTTTCACAATCAGTAACTAATATAGATGCTGCCATTTCATCATGTTCTGCTTGTGATATTAAATCAGCTGCTATAAACTTTGGATTTGCAAATTCATCTGCTATTATTAAAATTTCACTAGGACCTGCTATCATATCTATTCCAACATAACCTGATACTCTCTTTTTAGCCATTGCAACATATATATTTCCTGGCCCGACTATTTTATATACCTTAGGAACACTTTCTGTTCCATAAGTTAATGCTCCTATTCCCTGAGCTCCCCCTACCTTATATATTTTATCTACTCCTGCTATAGAAGCAGCTACAAGTATAGAGTCTTTTATTTTACCTTCTTTATTTGGAGGTGTTATCATAACTAATTCTTCTACTCCCGCTATTTTGGCAGGTATTGCATTCATTAATACAGTTGATGGATATGATGCACTTCCGCCAGGAACATATATTCCCACTTTTTCTATAGGTCTAACTATTTGACCTAAAACTATATCTTCACCATCATTTAGTGTATAAGATGTCTTTAGTTGTTTAATGTGGTATTTCTCAATGTTTTCTTTAGCCTTCATAAGGTCTTGCTTTAGATTTTCATCTATATTTTCAAATGCACTATCTATTTCATCTTTAGATACTAAGAAATCCTGTATCTTTACATTATCAAACTTTAGTGTATATTCTCTCAGTGCTTCATCTTTTCTATTTTTTACATCATATAAAATCTTATCTACGACTTTATTCACTTCATCATATTCGAATTGACTTCTATCTAAAAGGTTATTTAAAAATTCATTATCTTTCATAAAATCTATTATTTTTAACATATTAATCCTCCTTAAATAATTGTGCTATACTTTTAATCCTATCAAATTTAAATCTATAACTTACTCTATTACATATTAATCTAGAACTTATATCCAACATATCTTCTATTATTTCAAGGCCATTTGCTTTTAAAGTATTTCCTGTTTCAACTAAATCCACTATTACATCAGAAAGACCAACTAATGGAGCTAATTCTACAGAACCATTTAATTTTATTATTTCAATTTTTTGTTCTCTCTCTTTAAAGTATTTTTTAGCTATTTCAGGATATTTAGTGGCTACTTTTAATACTTCATCTTTTCTATAAATGCTTTGGCCTTTTATTCCTGCTATTGAAAATTTACATTTCCCAAAACCCAAATCAAGTATTTCATATACATCTTCTTCACTTTCCAAAATAGTATCTTTCCCTACTACTCCTAAATCAGCAACTCCTTTTTCTACGTATGTTACTACATCTGATGGTTTAACATTTATATAAATAATTTTATTTTTCTCATCTTTAAAAATAAGTTTTCTTGAATCTAAGTCAATAGAGTCTCCTAATCCCATTTTTTTCAATTTTTTGCACACTTCATTTCCAATTCTT
>NZ_DATIRC010000314.1:0-1887 GCF_035470145.1 Romboutsia sp. | reverse complement strand
AAATTACAGATATCCAACCATTAATACTTGTATTTGGAAGGTATACCCATGGCTTTTCCATTATAACTAAAGGTAATAAAATTATTACACAAGTTAAAAATGCATAACTAGTTATTTTTATAGGCGAATATATTTCTAAAGCTTTTTTGGATATTATGCCATATGTTGCCCAACACACAACTGCTATTATCATTAGTATATCACCTATATTAAATTTTAAATTAAGTAATATATTAATGTTTCCATTGGTAGTGATAAGCATGACTCCAAATAAGGATATCATTATACCAATTATGCTTTTGTAAGTTATCTTTTCTTTTAAAAATATACATGCTAGTACTGTAGTTACTATAGGGTTTGTTGCACCTATTAATGATGAATTTGTAGCTGTTGTATATTTAAGTGATAAAAAGAAAAATACGTGATAGCCTACCATCCCTACAATACCTAGTGTTAAGAACATTTTTAAATCTTTTTTAGTTATTTTCCAGTTTTCTTCTACTTTAATCATTATTGTGAATATGATTATTGTTGCTATTAAGAATCTGAAAAATACTAAAGAAAATACTGGAAACTCTGCTATTGAAAATTTTCCAGCTATAAATGCTCCTGACCAAAATATGGTTGCTAGTAGCATTATGTATTTATTAAGTTTTTCTTTCATTATTCTGTCCCCTTTTTTATAATTAGGTTTATGATGCTATGTATAGGTTTTAGATAAACCTTTTCCCCTTGTTTTTATACATTTTCATAACCTATGATATCATTATACTATAATTTAAGTACACTATTCTACTATATACGCTAAGTTTTTCCAAATATTGTAAAGATATGAACTTTAATTTTACAACTTTTTCATCTATTTCTAGGATCCTTAGTGTACCTTTTTTTCAAATATTTGAAATAACTTAACTTTACACCGTCTACCATAATACACTAAAAGTATACTAAGTTTTTATTAATATACATAAAAAAGGTATTTCCATCTGACAATACCTAACTTTATTTTATTGTATGGGGTGGTGTTTCACGACGTAAGAATTCAATTGACCTTAACTCCTCATGTGTATCATCTATATACCTTGTGTCAACATATCCATCTTGTTCTACTGATTTTATATCTGGTATTATTTATTTTAACTTTTCATAAGTTATATCTTGTGCATTTTCTTTATTAAATACAATGTCTATATATTATTTTTGTAGTTTGATTAATCTTTAGAATAAGTTATTTTCTGCTTGTAATACTATAAATATAACATATTACAAGGAGAGATTACTTATGAATAATGCTAATCCTAGCTATTTTCAGACTATATATGAGACATTCGCTACTTTTACTGTTCTTCTAATTCTTACAAGATTATCAGGAAAAAAACAACTAAGTCATCTTACATACTTTAACTATATAACAGGAATTACAATAGGTTCTATAGCAGCAAACATGGTAATGTCTAGAGATGTATCTTTTTATAAAGAACTTCTAGCTTTAGTATTATGGGTTATACTATCCGAATTTGTAGGCTATATTGCATTAAAGTCTTATAAATTGAGAAATATTTTAGATGGAGAGCCAAGCATTCTGATAAAAAAAGGGAAAATCAATAGAAAAGCTATGAAATCTTTAATAATAAATATAGATGACTTATCAATGCTTCTTAGACAAAAAGGTGTATTTGCTATATCAGAAGTTGATTATGCAATTTTAGAGCCTGATGGTAAACTAAGTATTCTTAAAAAACCTGAGAAGCAAACTCCTACTAAGAATGATTTTAATATTACCTCTACAGCTCCACTTTATGTTCCAACTGAATTAATAGTAGATGGTAAAATAATTGAAAGTAATTTGACAGAGTTAAATCTATCAAAATATTGGCTATATAAACA
>NZ_DATIRC010000313.1:0-2733 GCF_035470145.1 Romboutsia sp. | reverse complement strand
ACAATAACCCGCCATAGCTTCATCAATACTGTTATCCACGACTTCGTAGACCAAATGATGAAGCCCCTCAATACTAACGTTCCCGATATACATAGACGGCCTTTTTCTAACTGCTTCAAGCCCTTCGAGAACTTTTATTTGGTCAGCATTATATATGTTTTCTTCTGTTTTCATATTCTCATCGGCATGATGACACTTAAATATGTATCATCGTTTTCCCCTTCGATTAAACACGGTTTTTCTTTATCGATTATATTAACAACAACTTTTTCAGTGTCAATTACGCTTAATATTTCTATGATGTATCTGGGATTAAATGCAACTTCAATGGGATCCCCTTTAAAGTCTATATTCATATCTTCTTTTGATTCACCCAGATCCGGGTTTGTTGTGGTAATAGAGATATTGTTGTCTTTAAAGTTAAAAATAACTCCTTTGTAGTCTTCAGAAGATAAAATTGACATTCTTTTTAGCATCATCAAAAACTTTTTTTTATCCAAATGGATTGCATAAGAAGATCCTCTTTGTATAATATCGCCATATTCAGGAAAGTCTCCTTCAAGAAGTCTTATAATGACGGTCTCATAATCCTTTTTAATAATAAAATTATTATTTTTAACACCAATTTGAACGGTTCCTGAAGGATCTAAAAATTTTATAACTTCATTCATTCCCTTTTTAGGAATGAGTACACCGAAAGCTTGAGGCAGTTGTATATCTTTTTCATAAATACAATCTGCTTTTGAAAGCCGATTGCCATCAGTTGAAACCATTCTTACAAGGTTTTTATCCTCCTGATGAATAACTTCAAAATATATACCGGTGATGTGGGTCCTTTTTTCATCAGAAGCACCTGTAATAATGATTGTTTTTTCAATCATTTTTCTAAAAACTTCAGAATCGATGGTAAAAAAGTCAACATTTTCTATTATCGGTGTTTCCGGAAAATCATCTGGATTTAATCCAACCATATTGTATTCTACATTTTTGTTACCTATTTTAATCCAATAGTTATCAGATTCACTAATTTGTATTTCTTCACTTGGAAACTCTCTAACAATTTCGTAAAACTTTCTTGAATTTATCGTTAATACCCCTTTTTTTTCTATGGTAGCTGGATATAAACCTTCAAAACCTGTTTCAAGGTCAGTTACAGTTAGTATAATTCCTTTATCTGTTGTTTTTATTAGGATGTTTGATGTAATAGCCAGGTTGCTTTTTCGTCCGGTTATTCCTTGTACCTTAGACAGTATATCAAGGATATCGTTTTTATTAATTTTAAATTTCATACTTTATTCCTTATTTTTTTTATATAAATATATAATAATAAATAAACATTGTTCATAACGATAATAATTGTATAATTTATTTAAATAACAGAAAAAAAATGTATTAACACTGTTCAAAAAAAGTTTAGAAAATAATTAGAATGGATAGATTATAAAAAGTATAAAATTTATTGTTAATAAGTAGTTATTTATTAAAAAAATATCAATATAAAAAGCAGGTGTTATAATGAGCGTTTAAAAAGCAATGTAAAACTTTTAAAATACCATATATAGTGCTTATTTTTATTTGATATAAGAATATATACCGTTTATAAGAATGTTACAAGTGTTTTTAATGTGGATTTGCCAATAAACGAATGCCAAAGAAGAGATTATGAAATTTATTGCTGATTTTCATGTTCATTCGCGTTTTTCCAGGGCAACGGCGAAGAATTTGGATTTTGAAAACCTATATATATCAGCTCAACTTAAAGGATTAACGGTTATTGGAACCGGTGATTTTACTCATCCGGGATGGTTTGCTGAAATAAAAGAAAAACTAGTACCAGCGGAACCTGGAATGTTTAAGCTAAAAGATGAAATTGCCAAATTATGCGATCAAAAAGTTCCGAAATCATGTCGTAATAAAGTGCGATTTATGTTGGTTTCGGAAATTAGTAATATATATAAAAAAAATAATAAAACCCGCAAAAATCATAATCTTGTGTTTCTACCCAATTTAAAAAAGGCTGAGAATTTTAATTCAAAATTAGATAAGGTTGGAAATATAAAATCCGATGGAAGGCCGATACTTGGTCTTGATGCAAGGGATCTATTAGAAATACTTCTCGAGACATCTGATCAGGCATTTCTTATTCCAGCTCATATTTGGACCCCATGGTTTTCATTGTTTGGATCAAAATCAGGTTTCGATACATTAGATGAATGTTTTGAGGATTTAACGCCTTTTATATTTTCGGTTGAGACAGGGCTGTCATCAGATCCGTCGATGAATTGGCGGGTATCCGCACTGGATGGACTCACATTGATTTCAAATTCTGATGCACATTCACCATTAAAACTCGGGAGAGAGGCAAATCTGTTCAATACGGACCTTTCTTTTTCAGCTATAAAGTCTGCCATTAAAAGTGGTAATCCTGAAAGGTTTTTGGGTACGTTAGAATTTTTTCCGGAAGAGGGAAAATATCATATTGATGGACATAGAAATTGTGATGTTCGTTTTTGGCCCAAACAGACAAGGAAACAAGGAGGTATATGTCCTGTTTGTGAAAAACCGCTCACCCTGGGTGTTTTGTACCGGGTAGAGGAACTGGCAGATCGAACGGAAAATACTAAACCGAAAAATTATCATCCCTACTACAATATTATTCCACTAGTAGAGATCTTGGCTGAGGTTTTAAAAGTTGGTCCGAAATCAAAAAAAGTTATGGGTACATACAAAGAC
>NZ_DATIRC010000312.1:0-3252 GCF_035470145.1 Romboutsia sp. | reverse complement strand
CTTTTTAATAAAATTTCATTAACTTCGTTAAATACTTCTTTAGCGTTCATATAATCCACCTCTTCTTTAGTATTATTTTGATATCTTTTTACTTATTTCATCTGCTTTTTTATAAAATTAAGCAAAATAAAAGCTTAGCATTTATTACTAAGCCTTCATTTATATTTTAACACTATTTATATGATTTATTTAATTTTTTATTTTTTAGGGAATTTATCTTCTGACCAAACTAAATTTTCAAATCTATTTTTTGATTTTTCTTCAAATTTAGCTTCTTCTTGTTTTTCTTCTACTACTTTCTCTACTGGTTCTTCATCTAACTCTTTTGCATTTCTAAATTTAATTGCATCAAAGTTATCTTCAACTATATATTTTTCTTTATCTTCATTTTCTTCTAAGCTTCTTTTTGTTTCATTATAATCTTCTTTACTAGAATGTTTAACTCTTTTTTTCTTTTTCCCTAAATTTTCTTTTTGATTACTGTTAATATTTTCTTTTACTTGTGGTTCAATATACTCGTTTATTTCTTCTATATTACTTTTGGATGGTTTTATACTTTTAGTTTTTTTATTTGGCTTAGTTGTTTTTTTATTTGATTTTTTTTCTTTACTTACATTACCGCTACTTTTCTTATTGTTTTTACTTTTCCCAGCTTCGTTAGTATTATCTTGTGTTTTTTTATTTTCTTGCTTAGTCTTTTTAGATGATTCACTTGGATTTGATTTTTTACCTTTTAAGTTTGAAGATGACTTTTTATTATTCAGTCCTAAATTTAATTTTATTTTTCCTGATTTTTTAGCTTTAGGTTCTTCGATACTATCTAATCCAAAATCATTTCTTTTTTCTTCTGGTACTAAATCATTTAATATTATTTCATTAAAATCTTCTTGGTATTTTTGCTTACCTTCTACTTCTTTTTCTTTAGATGTCTTTTTACGATTTTTACCATTCATTCTAAACATTACGACACCCCCTTAAAATACTCTTTATATTATGTATATTATATTAAGTGGGTAAATATCATTGATTTATTAACTTTTTTTAGGTGGCCTAGGTCCTATGTATTGGTACAAGTTAGTTTTTAACATACCATTGTATAGCTTTCTTCTTTTATCAGCTTCTTTTCCAAATTCATTTTCAAAATCTTCATATGAAGTTATTAAGTAATAAGACCAATTCTTTAACTCTCTAAAAGTATATCCTAAATGTTTATAAAGACTTTGAACACTTTCTTTATCTTCAAGTCTTTCTCCATATGGTGGATTTGTAACTATAAATCCATACTCTTCCTCACTTTTAAAATCAAGGGCATTTGCTACGTTAAACTCTATGTATTCATCTACTCCTGCTATTTCAGCATTCTCTTTAGCTATTTCTATAGCTTCTTCATCTATATCATATCCGTAGATTTTAAATTTAACATCTTCATCTATTTTATCATAGGCATCTTTTCTTACATTCCACCAAATTTTTTTATCCATAGTTCTCCACTTTTCAGATATGAACTCACGATTAAGTCCCGGTGCCATGTTTATTCCCATCATTGCTGCTTCTATTAAAAGAGTTCCAGATCCACACATAGGGTCTACTAATGTTCTTCCTGGTTTCCATGGATTTAAATACATTATACCAGCTGCTAATGTTTCTCTTATAGGTGCTTTATTAGCTTTTTCTCTGTATCCTCTTTTATGAAGAGCATCTCCTGTTGTATCTATAGATAATGTTACTTTATCTTTATGTATAAAAACATATATTGGATATTTTTCTTTATCTTCTTTTATAAGTCCTGTTTCTAAATAACTTTTCTTTAAACTTTCAACTATTGCTTTTTTTACAATTGCTTGTATATCTGGAGTACTGTATAACTTTGATTTTATTGAAGATGCCTTAGCAACAGGGAACTGCGCTCCATATGGTATATATTTTGACCAATCGATCCTTTTAGTTCCTTCAAATAATTCATCAAAGCTTTTAGCTTCAAATTCTGCAACTTTAAGATTTACTCTCTCAGCACATCTAAGCCACATATTAGCTTTTGCAATACCGTCTTCTTCTGTTTTATATGTTATTCTTCCATCTTCTGTTTTTATTATTTCAAATCCTAAATCTTTTATTTCTCTTGCTAACATTTTTTCCATACCAAAAAAGCAAGGTGATATTAATGTATAATTTTTCATGTCTTCCTCCTATTTTTGTATTGCCTTATTCATGCTACCCATTTCATATCCTGCCATATCTAAGGTAACATATTTAAATCCAATTTCTTTTAATTTATTATTTGTTTTATATAGTTTATCTTCACTAAAGAATTTATGTATTTCGTTTTTTCCTACTTCAATTCTTGCAATATCTTCATGAACTCTTACTCTAAATTGCTCAAATCCTAATTCTACTAAATATTCTTCACTTTTTTCTATTTTTCTAAGCACTTCTTTTGTAATTTTTACTCCATATGGTATTCTAGTTGCAAGACATGCAAAAGCAGGCTTATTGAAGGTTTCTAGTTTCATTTCTTTTGATAAAACTCTTATATCTTCTTTAGTTAAGTTACATTCTTTTAATGGACTAATTATATTAAGTTCTCTCAATGCTTTAAGTCCAGGTCTATAATCACCTAAATCATCTAAATTAGTTCCATCTACTACATACTTTATATTATGCTCTTTTGCTACTGATTTTACCGTATTGAATACTGCTTTTTTACAGTGATAACATCTATCTGGATTATTTTCTATAAACTCTTTCACTTCAAAATTATCAACATTAACTACAATATGTTTGACATTAAAGTTACGAGCATATTGTTTAGCTTCTTCAATTTCTCGCTGTGAATGCATCATAGCATGAAGGGTTACTGCAATAACATGGTCTCCTAATGTATCCTTTGCTACTTTAAGTAAAAAATTGCTATCTACTCCACCTGAGTATGCAACTGCTACACCTTCTAATTCTAGAAGTCTAGCTTTAAGTTTTTCTAGTTTTTTACTTACTTCCATATAATTACCTCCATAAAAGCATAATAAACTAATTATATAAAATATACACATATAAATCAAACTTTAATTTCGTGTATGCCGATTCAAATTTGAAATTTATGGGTAATTATTGTATTATTAAAGTTATTAGGGGTGATGACAGTGAATATTAATTATGACATCTTGCAAAATTTACTTAGATGCAACAAAAATATCAAATTAAAGTTTAGGGAAAATAGTAATATCTTAGATATATTATCTTATTCTCAGGTTATTT
>NZ_DATIRC010000311.1:0-45156 GCF_035470145.1 Romboutsia sp. | reverse complement strand
ACCCTGATAACCATTTAAAACACAATCTGCAAGTGCTAAAAGAGCTACAACAGTTTTACCAGACCCAACGTCTCCCTGTACTAAACGATTCATAGCTTTTTCAGATTCCATATCCTTAATAATTTCATTTAATGCTCTATCTTGAGCTCCTGTTAGTTTGAATGGTAAAGACTTTAATATATCATTTAGTTTCTTATTTTCTTTAAACTTTATACCTTCTACTTCGCTTACTCCATTTTTAAACATAAATAAACCTAATTGTAGTATTAAAAATTCTTCAAATACAATTCTATATAAAGCAATTTTTAAAGCTTCCTTGCTACTTGGAGCATGAATATTTCTTATAGCATAATCAATACTGCATAGTTTATATTTTTCTATAATTCTTTGCGGAAGATACTCTTTTATTTTTAATGTTTTGTCATTAAGCACTGTCTTTATTATACTTATAATTTCTTTATTGGTTACTCCATATGTTAGAGGATATATCGGCATAACTTTACAAGTATTTTTAGGTGCATTGGTAAGGTGTTCAATTTCACAAGAAGTTAGCTCTATATTCTTAGATTCTTTTTTTACCTTACCAAAAACTAGTATCGTCTCGCCACATTTAAATGTATTTTTTACATATGCTTGATTAAAAAACACCAATCTTGCGTATCCCGTTTCATCTCTTACATCTACCTTAGTTATATTCATACCTTTTCTTGGTGTAGATGTGCTTACTCCTACTATTATAACTTTTATAGTAATTTTTTCATCATTTTCTAATTGTATTATTTTTTTTAAGTTATTCCTATCTTCAAATTGTCTGGGAAAATAATATAGCAAATCTTTTAATGTAAATATATCTAACTTATTAAGTTTTTCAGCCCTTTTAGGACCTATACCTTTTATATACTGTATGTCCTTTTTTAAATCTATCATTTTTATCACCTATTAAATAAAAGTCCTGTATAATTACCCCTAAAAAGTAGTAATATTATACAGGACTTTTAAAAATTTGCTTAAGTTTAATACTTAGATCTATAATCTATCCTAAATAAAACTAGGCTATCAACCCTTAATTATAAGTATATTATTCAACTGAAATTAAGTAATAATAAAGAGGCTGACCGCCATAGTATAATTCTACGTCTATATCTTCAAACTTTTCTTCTAGTTGATCACGAAGTTTGTTTGCATCATCTTCACTCACATCTTCTCCATAGAATAAAGTTATTATTGCGCTATCTTCATCTACTAATTTTTCAACAAGGTTTGAAGTTATTTCATCAATACAATCTCCTGCGCCTAATAATTGTCCCTCTGCTATTCCTATTATATTACCTTCATTAACTTCAATGTCATTCATAACTGTATCTCTAACAGCAAAAGTTACTTGACCTGATTTTACTAATCCTAAAGAACTCATCATAGCTTTTTCATTTTCTTCTATAGTTGCATCTCCATTAAAGTTTACTAATGCAGTAAATCCTTGTGGAGTATTCTTTGTAGGTATAACAATTATATTCTTTTCACTTAATTCTTTTGCTTGATTTGCAGCCATTATTATATTACTGTTATTAGGGAATATAAATATATTTTTAGCATTGATAGTTTCTATAGCTTTCATGAAATCTTCTGTACTTGGATTCATAGTTTGACCACCTTCTATTATGTGATCAACTCCAAAATCTTTAAATATTCGTGCAAGCCCATCACCCATAGAAGTTGCTATAAATCCAAATTCTTTTTCCTCAACTGAAGAAGCAGCTTCATCTTTAGCTTCTATTACTAAATTTTCATGTTGAACTTTCATGTTTTCTATCTTTATAGTTGCTAATTGTCCATATTTTAAAGCATCTTGTAATACTAGACCTGGATCATTAGTATGAACATGTACTTTTATTACACCCTCATCTCCTACCACAGCTAAACTATCTCCATACTTCATCATCATATTCCTTATTTGAGTATCATCTATAGTCTTGCTCTCTAATATAAATTCTGTACAGTAACTGAATTTTATATCATCTGTATTTATTTGGTTAGTTAATACGTCTACATTAGATACATCAACTGAGCTAGAGTGCTTTATTTGAATAGGATTACCTTTTAATGCCGCATACATTCCTTCATAAATCAAAACTAGACCTTTTCCTCCTGAATCGACTACTCCCGCTTCTTTTAATGCTTTTAAAAGTTGTGGAGTTCTATTTAAAGATTCGTTAGCTTCTTTTATTACCATTTCTAAGAATTTAACTATGTCATTTTCTTTCTTGTAAGAAAGTGTAGCATATTCTCCACTTTCTCTAACAACTGTAAGTATTGTACCTTCTATTGGCTTTATAACTGCCTTATAAGCTGTATCAGAGCCATTTTTAAGAGCTTTAGCTAAGTCTTCTGTAGATATCTTTTCTTTACCTTCTATAGACTTCGCAAACCCTCTTATTATTTGCGATAATATAACGCCTGAGTTTCCTCTTGCTCCCATTAAAGATCCTTTTGATAATGATTTTCCTATCTCTGTTATACTGTTATCTTGTACTTTAGATAATTCTTTCATCGCATAAGATATAGTAAGCGACATATTTGTGCCTGTATCTCCATCTGGAACTGGGAATACATTTAGCTTATCAACTAAATCTTTATGATTTTGAAGATTATTTGCACCTGATACAAACATCTCCCTTAATTGTTTTCCATCTATATACTGAATCATTTCTTTCCTCCTAATTACTTAACTCTAATGCCTTGTACATTAATATCTATCTTACTTACCTTTATAGTTGTTATATTCTCAACCGTATATTTTACTCTATCAATTATATTATTTGCAACTGTAGATATATTTGTTCCATACTGTAATATAACGTATAACTCTATAGCTATAGTGTTATCTTCAAGTTCTTCTACTAAAACACCTTTAAACGCATTCTCACCTTTTAGTAATTCTACTATACCCTTAGATTTATATGCTAACCCTACTAATCCGTAACTTTCCATAGCAGCTCTATATGCTATTTGTGATATAACTTGTTTATCTATCTCTATACTTCCATATTGATTATTTACTTTCGCACTCATGGTTGACCCCCTCAAGTTCATATTTTTATTATTTTTATTTTGCTCAAAAAAGGTTAAAACTTTCTACTTTTTATAATGCTGATAAATTATAGATTATCCTTTTATAGATAATCTACCTTGAAAATATCATTTCAACAAAATCATCTTTTAAAGTCTTAAAACTAGAATTTATTTTATTATATAAATTTATATATCCTATAATACTATAAATATGGTATAATTTAAACCTACCTAATTTATTTTAGTAAATATTTTGTAAAATTTGGATGGTTTGAAAAAAGAAACTATTATAATTTCTTTTTTTAATATTTACTTTATACAAAATTATATATATAATTTTATATGATAACAAGATATTCTTCAATATGTGTAAAGCAAATATATATTTCTATTGCACGTTTTTAATATTTATGTTAATATAAATATGTTTTTAGTCTTTAAATTAGTTATCATTTTAAGGAGGTGTACGTAAATGGCAAAGATATGTAGCGTATGTGGTAAAGGTAAGGTTTCTGGAAACCAAGTATCACACTCAAATAGACACAGCAGAAGAACGTGGTCAGCGAACTTAAGAAGCGTTAGAGCTATAATAGATGGTACTCCTAAGAGAGTAAAAGTTTGTACTAGATGTTTACGTTCTGGTAAAATAGAAAGAGCTTAATCGCTTTTTTAAAAGCCTACTTTTTAAGTAGGCTTTTGTTTTTATATTTTTTTATTTATCTCTACTACTTTTTCATAAAACGTAAAACTATATTAGAAAGCCATTTTGGTAGTTTTATTGTTATCATCTTCATAATATATTCCCCCTATAACTTTATTTTTAACTTTTATCTTATAATATATTTTTGTATAACTAAAAAAATTCCTTACTTATTAAAATTTAAATCAATCATTTATTTCTACTAAATTTAATTAATATAAGAAAAATAATACCCCACATCCAATAAGAACTAATGCTGTAAGTGCTGTCCATATCCAACTAGGCAGTATCATAGATAAAATCACAGCACTACCTGTTGCTAGGCATAAAATACCTAATAGTCCTTTAGAATTGTTTCTCATTAAAAACACCTCCCTGTGTGCTTTTATTATTCTACTCGTTACTTTCTATACTTTAAATTTATGCAAAATAAGATATATTTAGACCTGTCCTACTCTTTTTATTAAAAATTAGTTTCGTTTATATTAATTAAGTCATTTAACTAATTTCGGTTCAGACGATCTACAAGAAATCAGTTACTAAAACTTATCTATTAAAACTACAAAAAAAAGATGCATTATAGATACATCTTTTTTGTATATTACACATTCTCTACTAATATATCAATAGCTTTTTTATCACATAAATCTATTAATCGTTCGAATCCCTCTACTATTATCTTATCATCTTTAGTTAAATCTCTAATATTTTTTTTAGAAATATTATTTTTTAATCCTTTCATTAATAACTTGTCAATTAAATTTAGTTGTCTATAATCAAATGCTCCTCTAAAATTAAATACTGTTATATTTTTTATTATCTCTTTATCAAAATTTTTATTTACAATTCTATTATTTAAATCATTACTATCAGATTCCATACCTACTGTAAATACTATTATTTTTTTATTTTTAATTCTACCATAATTCTTAGTTAGAAATTTTAGGCCATTTATATTTCCAATATATAAACCTCCTCCATATATTATTATGTCGTAGTCATCTAAGTCTTTTGGTCTTATATCACTCACCTCATACAAATCAGCATCTAATCTAAGTGCTATCCATCCAGCATAACGTTTAGTACTTCCATATTTAGATTTGTATATAACAGCAATTTTTCTACTCATAAAATACCTCCTTAATCAAACTCTCCTTTTATACTTATATGACTAATACTATCATTTTCCTTTTTATATTTTAATGACATTATATATTTCAATATAAATTTTCTTTTCTTTATACAGTTCAGGTATTTTAAAAATAAAAAGATGGCTAATAGCCATCTTTTAAATATTCCTTATTATAAGTAGACTGCCATCATCTACTCTTACTTTACATTCTTTACTTAACATAACATTAGATATACCTAAAGGTAAATAAAATTTCATATCATAATTATTTAAAGGATATTCTAAATTTGTAAGTGTTACCCCTTTTGCATCTCCATTTATAGGTATAATAGAAATTGTATCCCCTTTATTTCCATGTATTATTTTTTCTTCATTTATAGCTATATATATTTGCTCTTTTTCAGATATAATTTTAGGAACTATATCCATTTTTCTTACATAGTAAAGCAAATTAACATTGGCAATAGTATGATCAATTCTACCTCCTAATGATCCTATAAAATGAATTTCTTTAGCATTTAACTTATCTGCTAAGTAAATACACAATTCTGTATCTGTCTCATTTTTCTTACTTGGGAATTCTTCAAATCTTACTCCACAATTTTTATAATAATTAATTATATCAAACTGCACAGAATCTAAATCGCCAATTATGTAATCTGGAACAATATCCATTTTATATGCATGATTCGCTCCTCCATCTGCACATATTATATAATCATATTCTTGTCTTATTAAGGCTTCTCTTATAACTTTATGCTCAGTTATTTGTCCATTTAATATAATACAAACCTTCATGTTTTTTTCCTATAAAGAAGAATTCTTTCTAAATAAATCTACTGCTTCTTGTATGTCATTACTATTAAATATTGCTGATCCTGCAACTATTATATTTGCACCTGCTTTAACAACTTTATCTACATTTTCTGGTTTTATACCACCATCAACTTGTATATCTACATTAAGATTTCGTTTTTCTATAATTCCTTTTAACTCTTCTATTTTAGGTATCATACTTTCTATAAATGATTGACCTCCAAAGCCTGGATTTACAGTCATTATAAGTACCATATCTACATCATGTAATACATTCTTTATACTTTCTATAGGTGTAGCAGGATTTAATGCTACTCCTGCCTTTATTCCATGAGATTTTATATTTTGTATAGTTCTGTGTAAGTGCCTGCAAGCTTCTTGGTGAACTACTATTAAATCACATCCTGCATCTACAAAATCCTTTATATATTGATCTGGATTTTCTATCATAAGATGTGCATCAAATACCATATTTACATTTTTTCTTAAAGACTTTACAATTGCAGGTCCTAGCGTTATATTAGGAACAAAGTGTCCATCCATTACGTCTATGTGTAAATATTCACATCCTGCATTTTCTACTTTCTTTACATCCTCTAATAATCTTGCAAAATCTGCTGATAGTATCGATGGTGCTAATTTAATCATTTTAATATCTCCTTTTCCCTTGTTTTATTTCATTTAATAGCTGTATATAACTTTCATATCTTTGTTTTGATACTTCTCCATTTTCTACAGCTTCCTTCACAGCACAACTAGGTTCGTTTTCATGTACACATCTTGACCCAAATCTGCAATTATCAAACTCATCAAATTCTATAAAGTATTCTTTAAGTTCAGTTTCTCCTATATCATCAAGTGTTAATGAACTAAATCCTGGCGTGTCTGCTACTAAACCTCCGCACTCTAACTTTAAAAGTTCTGCATGGCGAGTAGTGTGTTTACCCCTTTTTATTTTATCACTTACTTCGCCAGTTTGTAGCTTAAAATTTTTATCTATTTCATTTAATAAACTTGATTTTCCTACTCCTGATGGTCCAGCAAATACTACTATATTCCCTCTTAGCTCTTCTTTTATTTTATCTATATTTAATTTTGTTTTATTACTCACTGGAATCACTTTATATCCACTAAGCTCATATATATTTTTCAACTCATCTAATATATTATCAGCATCTAAATCTGCTTTAGTAAGTACTATAACTATTTCTAAATTTTCTTTTTCTGCTAGTACTATAAATCTATCTAATAGAGATAAATTAGGCTTAGGATTCTTTATAGCAAATACTATAAGCGCTTTATCTACATTTGCTATAGGAGGTCTCACAAGCTCTGTATCCCTCTTCTCAATCTCTTCAACAACACCCTTTTTAGTTACTTCATCAACTACACTTATACTAACTCTATCTCCAACTAGAGGTGTTATTTTTTGTTTCCTAAATATTCCTCTAGCTCTACACTCATAAAGTCCATTTTCTGTATCTACGTAGTAAAATCCCCCTATTCCTTTTATAATTTGTCCATTTAACATTTACTGCCTCCTCTAATTTTTAATAATATAAATATTGTATCCTATTTTTATATAATATCATAATAAGTTTATAATTAATCGTAATTTATTTTTATTATAGAAAAAATTAATTTCTCTTTTATTGACAACTATACACTCATATGTAAAAAAGTCCAACTGATTAAATTGGACTTTTATATTATTTTTAAACTTATGGAGTTGTTATTGGGGGTTTAGTAGTATCTTCTCCTGTTGGAGGTTTAGTAGTATCTCCTTCTGTTGGAGGGGTGATAGTACCATCTCCTGAACCTGTATCTACATTTCCTCCAGAACTATCATCTCCTCCAGGATCTGGCGTAGGGTTAGGAACTAGATTTTCATTTTCTTCTTTATCTTCTTCTTGCCGATGAGGTGGTGCAGCTTCTGCACCTTTACTTACCACCACGTTTATCCTATCTCCTTCTTCAATACTTCCTGTACCAGATTTAGGATTTTGTCTTAATACAACATCCTTTTTAAAAGAATCGCTAAATTCATAAGTTATAGTTCCTAATTCTAATTTATTTTCTTTTAATATATTTTCTGCCTCACCTAATGTAATACCAACTATATTAGGTACCTCTGCTTCTTTTGCACCTTTACTTAAAACTAAAGTTATAGTGTCTCCTTCTTTAACTTCAGTTCCTGCTACTGGAGTCTGAGATATTACATAATTTTTTTCTACATTTGAATTAAACTCTTCTCTTATAATTATTTTTAATCCTAGTCTTTCAAGTTCTCTTTGTGCATCATCTAAATAAAGATTTTGAACATTTGGCGTACTCACGGATACTATATCTTCTTTATTCCCACTATTCCCAAACTTAGATACTAAATATACTTCGGCACTAAGTACCATTATTAATATAATTGCCGCTATTATTAATAGTTTCTTTACGATAGGGCTATCTTCTTTTCCTTGTTTTTTCTTATCTTTCTTTCTATAATTTGTTTTTGTTTTAGGGTTTTCATCTTCATCTTCATAATCTTGCTCTATGTTAGTAATAATAGGAGCTTTTTTTATAGATTTATTTAATTGTTTTTCATCTATTTTCTGCGTTGCATAATTGTCATACTCTTTTATAAAATCTAGATCTATATTTTTCTCTATATATTCTATATCTTCTATTAACTCTTCTGCACTTTGATATCTATTAATACTTGATTTTTCAGTTAACTTTTTTATTATAGTCCTTACACTTTGAGGTATACTTACCTTCTCTTCAGGTGTAAATTCTATATCATCATTTATATGTTGAAGTGCTATAGATATAGGACTATCACCTCTAAAAGGTACCTTACCTATTAACATTTCATATAAAACTATTCCTAGAGAATAAAGGTCCGCATTATTTGTTACAAATTTCCCTTTTGCTTGTTCTGGCGAAAAATAATGTACAGAACCTATTATACTCCCTATATTAGTCATAGTTGAATTTGATACAGCTTTAGCTATACCAAAATCTGCAACTTTAACTATTCTTCCTTCATTAGATATAAGTATATTATGTGGTTTTATATCTCTATGTACAATTCCCTTTTTATGGGCTGCACTAAGAGCCATAGCTATCTGCTTTGTTATATCAAGAGCTGTATACTCATCTAAAGTTCCTTCATTTTTTATTATTTCTTTTAAGTTTTGTCCATCTATAAACTCCATAACTATATAGTGAACTTTTCCATCTTCTCCTACATCGTATACATTTACTATGTTAGGATTAGAAAGACTTGCTACCGCTTCTGCTTCTCTCTTGAATTTACCTAAAAATTCTTCATCATCTACAAACTCAGGCCTAAGAACTTTGACTGCTACAGTCCTATTTAATAACCTATCTTTGGCTTCATATACAAAAGCCATTCCTCCATCACCAATTTTTCTGATAATTTCATATCTATTTCCTAAAACAGCATCTCCCACTTTATCACCATCCTATTTATCCTCTATTAGTATAACTGAGATATTATCTTTTCCAGCTATATCATTAGCTATATTTATTAATTCTTGAGTTAACTCTATAATAGGTTCATCCTCAGTTATTATTTCTTTTATAATGCTATCTTCAACAAAACCGGTTAATCCATCACTTGCTAGAAGAATCCTATCCCCTCTATCAATCTTATGCTTAAATATATCTACTATAACTATTTCATCTGTACCCATTGCTCTAGTTATATGATTTCTTCTTGGATGTTTTTTTGCTTCTTCCTCTGTAATAACATTAGCTCTAACAAGTTCTTCCACTACAGAGTGATCTATTGTAAGTCTAGAAAATTTGTTTTTACTTAGTAAATAACACCTACTATCTCCAACATTCGCTACATATAAATTCTCCTTATATAATATAGCTGTTGTCAATGTAGTTCCCATTCCTTCACATTCACTATCATTAATTGATTTTTCATAAATAATACTATTCACATCATTATAAGCTTGCTTAATTATGTCATCCACGTAATCTATTTTTATATTGCTACTTTGCAATAAATTCTCTTTTAAAAAGCATATAATATTTTCCACAGCTAATTTACTTGCAACTTCTCCCTTTTTATGTCCACCCATTCCATCAGCTAAAGCAAATATTCCTATAGATCCAAAATCTGTATCTATAATTTCCCCCTTACAATAGTCTTCATTATTTTTTCTAACTTTTCCTATATCGGAGGCACAACTATAAATCATACGACTTCCCCCTTAAAGCTACTTATGTTTTCTTCTTAATTGTCCACAAGCTCCTCCAATATCAGAACCCATAGATATTCTAACCGTAGCTGGTATATTATTTTTTTCTAATATATCTCTAAACTTGTAAATATGAGATTTATCTGGTCTTTTAAAATCTCTTTCTTCTACATTATTTACAGGAATCAAATTAACATGGCACAATATTCCTTTTAACAATTTAATCAGTTGCTGCGCTTCTTTTTCTGAATCATTAACGCCTTTTATTAAAGAATATTCAAAAGTTACTCTTCTATTAGTTTTTCTGATATAGTATCTACATGCATTTAATATATCTTCTATTGAATATGCATTAGCTATTGGCATAATTTCTTTTCTTTTTTCATCATATGGAGAATGAAGTGATAAAGCTAAATTTATTGGTAATTCTAAATTAGCTAATTCCCTCATTTTAGGTGCTATACCACAAGTAGATAATGTTATATGTCTATACCCTATATTTAATCCATTTTTATCATTTACTATTTTTAAAAACTGCTTAGTATTTTCAAAGTTATCTAATGGTTCTCCACTTCCCATTAAAACTATATTTGATACTCTTTTACCTGTATCTTCTTGAATCTTTAATATTTGATCTAATATCTCCCAGGGTTCTAAGTTTCTTAATAATCCATCTATAGTGGATGCACAAAATTTACATCCCATTCTACAACCAACTTGATTTGATATGCAAACTGTGACTCTATCTTCATAATCCATCATTACAGTTTCTATTATATTTCCATCATTTAGTAAGAATAAATATTTTTTTGTTTTATCAACCTTAGATTCTAACTTTAATTCAGTTTCAATATTACCTATATAACAGACTTTTTCAAGTTTATCTCTTAAACTCTTTGGAATGTTATTCATATCATCAAAGCTTTTTGCTCCTTTGTAAATCCATGAAAAAACTTGACTTCCTCTAAAAGGTTTTTCATCTATGGTTTTCATAAACTCTTTCATTTCTTCTTCTGTAAAGTTTTTTAATGCTACTTTATTCTGATTCATATTATCACTACCTTACTCTTCTTAATTTTGATATAAAGAAACCATCCATACCATGAATATTTGGATATATCTTTAAATATCCTTTGTCTTGATTATCCAAATCTACATTTATTTCATCAATTGGTACTAATTCAAAATTATCATTTTCTTTAAGAAAATCATTTATTACACTAATATTTTCCACGTCTTGGATAGTACAAGTACTGTATACTAATATTCCTCCAACTTTAACGTACTTTGATGCATTATATAATATTTTAGATTGTATTGATGGTAAATCTTTAAGCTCTGCTTTAGCCTTATACTTTATTTCTGGCTTTCTTCTTATTATGCCCAAACCAGAACAAGGAACATCAGCTAATACATAATCAAATTTATCAATACTATTATTATCAATCTCTGATGCATCAAAACTTTCTACTTCTACATTTGTAAGGCCTAATCTGCTTACTGTAGAATTTATAAGTTTTAACTTATGTTCAAAAACATCTCTAGCTACTACTTTTCCTGTGTTATTCATAAGTGTTGCCAAGTGAGTACTTTTTCCTCCTGGAGCACTACATACATCTAGTACTAAAGATTTTTCCTTAGGACTTATTACTTTCCCTACTATCATAGAACTTATATCTTGTATAGTAAATAATCCTTCTTTAAATAAATCGTTGTTTTCTATATTTTTTAAGTTCTCAACTCTTATAGCTTCTTCTACAGTAGGAACCTTAAACGATTTTATACCGCCTTGCTCTAATTTATTAATCAGTTCATCTCTAGTTATTTTTAATGTATTAGTTCTTAAATAAATGCTCGGTTTTTCATTATTCGCTTCTAATAAATCTTCTGTAAACTCTTCTCCAAAGTTCTTAATCCAATCTTTTATCATCCAAGGGCTATAGGAATATTTTGTAGATAAGTACATTATTTTACTATCTATATTTATATCTAATACATCTTCCTTGTTTCTTATTACATTTCTAAGTATCGCATTTACAAACCCCGATGATCTTTTATCATATTTTTTAACTAAATTTACAGTTTCATTAACTGCTGCATATTCTGAAATACTATCTAAAAATGCAATTTGATAAATTCCCATCCTTAGCAATATTTTAACATAAGTTGATAATTTTTGCGTCTTTATCTTTGAAAGTTTATCTATAATATAGTCTAAATAATACTTATTTTCTACTACACCATATATTAATTCTGTAGCAAGACCTCTATCTTGATTAGTTATTTCTAAATTTTTAAAATGTTTGTTTATTGCTATATTAGAATAGTTATTATTATCTTCTATATCACAAAGTACTTTAAATGCTATTTCTCTTGCTTTCATTATTTTTCTCCTTGTCTTTTAAACAGAAAAAGCCCTAGAAATACTAGGACAATCTCCTTTAATCATTATCTCTATTTGCTATTGCTAATAGCCTTAGTAATTGTAGTACTGATGCAAGAGCTGCTGCTACATATGTTAATGCTGCTGCTGTAAGTACTCTTCTACTTTGCTTAGCTTCTTTCCCCTCAACAATTCCTAAGTTAGCAAGTTGAACTACTGCTCTATTTGATGCATTAAATTCTACTGGTAATGTTATTATTTGAAACAATACTGATGCTGAAAATAATAGTATACCAAGTTCTAAAAATGGTCCTCTCGTCATAAACCCTATTGCTATTAAAAACCATGATGCATTTGATGCAATGTTTACTACAGGAACTAAAGAACTTCTTAAATTAAGAGGTACATATCCTTTAGCATGTTGAATTGCATGACCACATTCATGTGCCGCTACTGCAATAGATGTTATAGATGTTCCGTAATAAATATCTTGTGATAATCTAACGACGTTGCTTCTAGGGTCATAATGGTCACTTAAACGACCTCTAACCATTTCTATTGATACATTATATAAACCATTCGAATCTAATATCCTTCTAGCTACTTGTTCTCCACTATATCCTCTACGTGTATTTACTCTTAAGTATCTACTTGTGGTAGATGTAACTTTAAATTGAGCATACATTGTAAATAATATTGCAGGCAGCAGTATTATAAGTGTAGGATCAAATCCATAATAACCAGGATACATCATGTAAAACACACTCCTATCTAAATTAACTTCTTTAACCTTTGACTCTATAGATATTACAAATAATTGAGTAAATATTTATTCTACACTGAACTATATTAACTGATTAATCATCATTTTAGTAAAGTATTTTTATTATCTATAATTTCTATTTTTATTTGACATAAAGAAGTTTATTGCTTCTTCTACTTCAAATACGTCTATACTTGTATCTACACAAGGTCCATTAGGTCTTTTATTAAATACTCCTAAAACTGGTATCTTTTTAACATCTTGAACTCCTGCTGTTAAATCTCTTTCACAAGCAACTGCTATGACCGCCTTAGGTTTATTATCTATTATAATCTTTCTAGCTAAGGTACCTCCTGTAGCTACAAAAATATTTACATTTATTTTTTCTTTTAGCTTAACTAAATCACCTATATTACATAAACCACATTTAGCACATGTTTCTATATTAGTAGTCACTTTTAATTTACAGCTATTCTTTTGAACACAATGTGGTATAAGTATAAGTATTTCTTCTGGTTTAATACTATATTTATTGCTATATATATTTTCATTATTTAACTTTACATATACTTTTCTTATTTCATTTTTTGATATTCCAATTAATTCTGCTACAAAAGTTATTGTAGGAAATAAGATACTAACTATTTTAAAATTTAGTTTCATGCCTAAAGTGTTAACTTCTTTATCCTTAATTACATTATTAGTAATCACTATTGAAAATATTATTGATATCGATATAATAACCACTATAATATCTATGAATATAGCAAATATATGAGTTAAGCTAGATATAAAAATATTAATAGCTGCTCCTCCAACTAAAAGCATTACCAAAAGCATACCTATAGTTTCCATATATTTTTTTGTATCTATCATATATTTCACCTAACCCAGTACTTTGCCAGATTCTATACTGTTTCCTTTTATATATTCTGATACTAACACTCTTTTCTTGCCTGGCATTTGTAATTCTTCTATTAAAAGAACATTGTCTTTAGTACTCACTCTCATACCTTCTTTATCTACTTTAAGTATTGTTCCACAAGTTTTATCACTAGTTTCACTTAATATCTTTGTCTTCCATACTTTCATAGTTTTATCATCATATGTTGTATAAGCACTTGGCCAAGGATTTACTCCTCTTACAAGATTGTGTATTTCTTTTGCGGTTTTATTCCAATCTATGTTTCCTAAAGCTTTATTCATCATTGGTGCATAACTAAATTCATCATGATTTTGTTTTTCTCTAGGTGCGCATCCTTTTTCTATCAAATCTAAAGTTTCCTTTAAAGTTTGAGCTCCTAATACCATCATTTTATCATGAAGCTCTCCAGCTGTTATTTCATCATCAAGATCAAATTCAGTCTTTAATATCATATCTCCAGTATCTAGACCTTCATCCATATACATAGTAGTTACACCAGTTTTACTTTCTCCATTTATTATAACCCAGTTTATTGGAGCTGCTCCTCTATACTTTGGTAATAATGAAACATGAACATTTATACATCCTAATTTAGGTATATCAAGTATTGATTTTGGAAGTATTTGACCAAATGCTACAACTACTATTACATCTGGATTAAGCTCTTTTAATGTTTCAACAAAACTTTCTTCTCTAGCCTTTACTGGTTGATATATTGGTATATTATATTTTAAAGCAAGTTCTTTTACAGGTGGCATTCCTAATTTTTTCCCTCTATTTTGAGGTTTATCAGGCTGAGTTACAACGCCTATTACTTCATATTTTTCATCTATTATTTTTTGTAAACATCCAGTTGCAATTTCTGGAGTTCCCATAAATACTATTTTCATTTGATCAACTCCTACTACTTCTCTATTTTATCTACAAATAATACTCCTTCTAAATGGTCTATTTCATGGCAGAACGCTCTAGCTAAAAGTTCTTCTCCCTCTATTTCAAATAATTGCCCTTTTCTATTATATGCTCTTACTTTTACTCTGTAAGGTCTTTTTACTGCTCCAGCTTCTCCTATAACACTTAAACATCCTTCGTCATCTATTTGTTCTCCAGATGTTTCTATTATTTCAGGGTTTATAAGCTCTATTATTCCATCTCCTATATCTATAACTACAACTCTTTTTAATATTCCAACTTGAGGTGCTGCAAGACCTACACCATCTGCATGATACATTGTATCTGCCATATCATCTAATAATTGTATTATCTTATCATCAATTTTTTCTACTTTCTTTGATTTCTTTCTTAATACTGGTTCTCCTATTTGAACTATTTCTCTTAATGCCATTTTAATTCTCCTCCTAATTTTACAATATGCTATTTGGGTTAATATCAATTGATATGTTAACTTCTTTATTAAACACGACATCTCTTTTTGTTATACATATATATTTTATTATACCCTTTAATAAATTAATTTCAATATCATCATCCTTAAATAATATCTGCCATCTATAATTTTGATTTATTTTAGATATTGAGCAAGGATTTGGACCTAATATAAAGTCAAAATTATTTATACCCCTATTTTGAAGTAAATAAATAATTGAATCATACATATTTTGAGCATTTTGTTTTACTAGTTTTTCATTTTCTCCACTTATAACTACACTTATCATATTATTAAATGGCGAATACCCAAAAGCTCTCCTTATTTTTATTTCATCTTGATAAAAACCTTCATAATCATAATTTATAGCTCTTCTTATTGCATAGTGATCAGTATCATAAGTTTGAAGTATTACCTTTCCTTCCTTATCAGATCTACCTGCACGTCCTGAAACTTGTGTAACCAATTGAAAGGTTGTTTCAAAACTTTTGAAATCTGGAAAGTTTAATATCATATCTGCAGATAAAATACCTACTAAAGTAACATTATCAAAATCTAATCCTTTACTAAGCATTTGAGTTCCTATTAATATATCCGCTTCTTTATTTTTAAATTTATTTAATATTTCTTCTAAAGAACCTTTTTTAGAAGTGGTATCTTTATCCATTCTAAGTACTCTAGCTTGTGTAAATATAGTTTTCAATTCTTCCTCAATTTTTTGTGTTCCAACTCCAAATGGTTTTACATAGTTACTGCTACATTCTGGACATTCTTTTGGAATTTCTTTTTCATAT
Source organism: Romboutsia sp. (assembly GCF_035470145.1). GTDB lineage: Bacteria > Bacillota > Clostridia > Peptostreptococcales > Peptostreptococcaceae > Romboutsia_D. The sequence continues at coordinate 28,958 of NZ_DATIRC010000311.1, read as the reverse complement.
CCACAATAATGGCATCTTCCTATATTCTTTCCTTTATGATACGTTAGTGATATATCACAATTTTCACATTGAAAAACATATCCACATTTCCTACATGATACAAAACTTGCATATCCTCTTCTATTTAAAAATAGTATTACCTGATTTTTATTTTTAATTGCTTCATCTATTTCATTTTGTAATGTAATACTAAATATACTCTTATTTCCATTGTTTAATTCAGATTTCATATCTATAACTTCTATCTTTGGAAGTGGTTTATTATTTGCTCTACACTTTATTTCTATAAGTTCATACTCTCCGTTTTCGGCTTTATAATATTCATCTATAGATGGTGTTGCTGATCCTAGTACTAAGGATATATTATTTTTAACAGCCATATACTTAGCTACTTCTATAGCACTAAATTTAGGGCTTTTTTCTGATTTGTATGAAGTCTCATGGAATTCATCTATTATTACTACTCCTAAACTATTGAATGGTGCAAATAATGCAGATCTTGCTCCTATTAAAATTCTTATCTTACCTGCCTTTATAGCCTTATACACATCATGCTTTTGACCTTCTGATAATTGACTATGAAATACTCCTACTATGTCTCCAAATCTATTTTTAAATCTAGATATAGTCTGTGGTGTAAGTGCAATTTCAGGAACTAAAACTATACTATCTAAACCTTGATTTAAAGCATAGTCAATAACTTCCATATATACTTCTGTTTTTCCACTACCTGTTACTCCATGTAACATATATGGTTTTTTATACTCTTCAAACATCTGTGATGTTATTTTATTTATTGCATATTTCTGCTCCGAATTTAATCTTATATTTTTATATGTTGAACTATAAATATTTTCTGGATTTCTATAGTAATCTTTTAACTCTAATGTAATTAAGTTCTTATCATGCAATGATGTAATACTTTTTTTAGATACATTTAATAAATCCATTACATCATTTATTTCTACATTATGATTATTTTTTAAAAAATTTACTACTTCTCTTTGCTTACTTCCTAAATTTATTTTATTAGTTTTTATATATTCATCAACTTCATCATTATCTATAGTTAAAGCTACATAGCATATTTTCTTTTCATTTTTATGATCTTTATATTCCCAATGCAAACTAACAATATCTTTTTTAGCCATTCTATCTAGCAGACTATTAATATTTTGAATATGTTTTAATTTATCAATTTTAATTTTTCCTTTGTTGTTTATTATAAAGTCTAATATTTTTTGTTGAGGCTCATTTAATGTTGATAAAAATTCTTTAAATTCATATTCACTTAATTTATTTACTCTTTCATGTAATCTTACCACTTTGTAGTTGTTTAACTTATAACCCTTAGGATATATTAAATTTATACAGTCTATATACGTACATAAATATCTATTTTTCATCCAATTTACTAACTCTAAATCTTCAATCTTAAATATAGGATTTTCATCTAGTACATCAACAATTTCTTTTATTTTTATATTTTCATCTATTGTATCTATAATTTCAAATACAAAAGCCTCTGTTGGCTTATTTCCTCTTCCAAATGGAACTAATACCCTATGTCCTATATTTAATTCATTTGTTAAGAAATCTGGAACTTTGTATGTGAATAAGTTATCTGTATTTATAGTATTACTTCTTACCACTACTTTTGCATATTTTTCCATATCATAACCTCTATTTTTATACACGCTGATTAATGCTTTTATTTTGAATTATGTCCCATTTAATTTAAAAATAAAGCATCTATATTTAATAGATGCTTATCTTTTAAGTAGTGTTTTAACTTTATCTAAAATAACGTTAGCCACTTCTTCTTTTTTCATTTTAGGATACTCTGTTATATTACCTTCTTTATCTATAATCTTAACTATATTAGTGTCAACTCCAAAGCCTGCACCTTCTTTAGTTAAGTCATTTGCTACTATAAAGTCTAAATTTTTCTTTTTAACTTTACCTCTCGCATTTTCTATAAGGTCATTGGTTTCAGCTGCAAATCCAACTAATATTTTATTATTTTTAATTTTGCCTATTTCATATGCAATATCTTTATTTCTATCTAATTGTATCGATAAATCATCATCAGACTTCTTAATTTTTTTATCAGAATAATCTTTAGGCTTATAATCCGCTACTGCTGCACTTTTTATAACAACTTGATTTTCATCTAAGTTTTCTACAACTGCATCATACATGTCTTTAGCACTTTCTATTCTGATAAGTTTTTTAAGATTTTGTGGCGGTGTTAAGTTTGTAGGCCCAGATATTAAAGTTACATCAGCACCTCTATTTATAGCTTGCATAGCTATTGCATAGCCCATTTTCCCACTGGATCTATTGCTTATAAATCTTACTGGATCTATACTTTCCATTGTAGGACCAGCAGTAACTATTATACTTTTTCCTTTTAAATCTTGTTCTGTACTAAGTAGCTTAACAACTTCATCAACTATAGTTTCTGGAGTCGCTAATTTTCCTTTTCCTGTGTCTCCACAAGCAAGTCTACCACTTTCAGGATCAACAAAATTATATCCTAATTCCTTTAATATGCTTATATTTCTTTGAACTAGGGGATTTTCGTACATATTAGTATTCATAGCTGGAGCTATTAATACTTTACCTTTAGTAGCCATGACTGTTGTTGTAAGCATATCATCAGCTATACCATTAGCCATCTTACCTATAACATTAGCAGTTGCAGGTGCTATTAAAAACACATCCGCTCTTTTTGCTAAAGATATATGTTCTACATCCCATGTCTTAGGGTCTTCAAACATATCACAAACTACATAGTTTTGACTTAAAGATTGAAATGATAATGGCGTAACAAATTCAGTTGCTGATTTTGTCATTATAACATTAACATTTACCCCTAATTTTCTTAATCTACTTATAACATCTAAAGTTTTATATACAGCTATACCACCGCTTACACCAATTACAACAGTTCTATCTTTAAACATAGAAAATTACTCCTCTTCTATAGTTTTTTGTTGTTCTGCATGATGCTTAGCTTCTTCTATATCTATCTCCTCTTGAGTTAATAATCTATAAGTTATTTCTCCGTCAGCGACTTCTTGAGTGGCTAAACTAACTGGCTTAGTTTCTTTGTTTCTATTTGCAACATAGATTTCAGCACCGTCTATTATTTCTCTCGCTCTCTTTGCAACAGTTCCAACTAAGTAGTATCTGTTGTCTATCTTGTCTAGTACTTCATTGATTGATGGCTTTAACATATTATAATTCCTCCTTGAATTTCTCTATTATATTATTTTTATATCTAGTAACTTTATTTTTTTCAGATAATATTATGCTTTCTACTTCTTTAACAGATTTATTAATATTACTATTAACTACAAAGTAATCATAGTTTACTATCTGATTTATTTCTTCAAATGCACAACTAAATCTCTTTTCTATTTCTTCTTTAGTTTCAGTTCCTCTTCCAACTATTCTATTTTTAAGTTCCTCAAGAGATGGAGGTAATACAAATATAAATACGCCTTCAGGATATACTTCTTTTATTTGTCTTGCTCCTTGCATTTCTATCTCTAGTATAACATCTTGCCCATTTTCTAAGCACTCTATTATAGCTGCCTTAGGAGTTCCATAGAAATTATCATAGATTTGAGCATATTCTAAAAACTCACCCTTTTCTATCATATCTTGGAATTTTTCTTTTTCTAAAAAGAAATAATTAACTCCATCAACTTCACCATTTCTAGGTTTTCTAGTTGTAGCTGATACAGATAATTTTATTTGGTTATTTTGTTTTAATAGTTCTTTGCATATTGTACCTTTTCCAGCACCAGAGGGACCTGATACAACTAATAATAGCCCTTTTCTCTTAAGCATTATTATCTTCCTTTCTAATTTATACAAATGTTTGTCATTTTATTGAAATCTATGTGATATTTTTTACTATTCTATATTTTGGATTTGTTCTCTTATTTTTTCTAATTCAGATTTAACTTCAACTACTAAGTTAGTTATATTTAAATCTGATGATTTGGAACCTATAGTATTAGTTTCTCTATTCATTTCTTGAATTAAGAAGTCTATTTTTCTTCCTATTGATTCATTTTTTACAACTGTCTTTTTAAGTTGCTCTATATGACTTCTAAATCTAACTATTTCTTCTGTTATACTGCTCTTATCAGCATATATTGCTACCTCTTGAGCTAATCTATTTTCATCTACTAAACTTGGATTTTCTAATATTTCAGTTATTCTATTATTTAACTTTTCTTTATAGTCAATAACAACATTATATGAGTACTTTTCAATTTCTTCAATATAATTTTTAAGAAGGTCACATCTCATTATAACATCTTCTGCCAATTTTTTACCTTCTTCACTTCTCATTTCTCTTAACTTAATTAACGCTTCTTCTAAAGCTTTTTTTAACATTGACCATAATAAATCTTCATCTTCTTCTTTTTCTTCACTTTTTACTATATCAGGAAACTTAGCCACATTCATAACACTTATATCGTCTACTAAATCAAATTTGTCTCTTATTTGCTTTAATATACCTACATATTGACTAGCTAAAGCTTCATCAAACTTTAAGTTTACATCCTCATTGCCTAGCAAGTCAAGTTTTATGTATAAATCTACTCTTCCTCTTTTTACATAATCCTTTATTAAATTTCTTGCCTTGTCTTCTAAAAATGATATTTTTCTTGGTAGACGAACGTTTATATCTGCATACTTATGATTTATAGTTTTGCACTCTATTAAAAAATAATAGTTATCGTCTTTATATTCTCCTCTTCCAAAGCCAGTCATACTTATAGCCATATTATACCTCCAAATTTCCTTCACATATTTTTATAGCTGGTCCTGTCATATAAACAAAATCTTCTATATCTATTTTTACACATCCACCTTGCGATGTTACGTTTACACTTTTTTCTACTTTATTTAAATAATTAGATATTACTGCAGATGCAGTCATTCCCGTTCCACATCCTAGTGTATATCCACAGCCTCTTTCCCAAGTATGAACAGAAATATTATTATTATCTTCAACTTTCACAAAATTCACATTGGTCCCTTGTGAAAACATTTTGTTCTTTTCTATTTCTTTTCCATATTTATATACTTCATCTAAGTTTAACTCATCCACAAAAATCACAGCATGAGGAACACCCATTAGCATTGCGCTCATTTTAAATTCTTTATCTAATACATTTATCGATTTATTTATAAATATTTTGTCATTACATGCTACTGGAATGTCTTTACATGAGAAACTTCCTTTTCCCATGTTTACTTTTATAGAATCTATTTTGTCTTCAATAGTATTGACGTTTATCTTTTTTATACCATCTAAAGTATCTACATCAAATTCTTTTTTGTTAACTATATTATTGTCATAAACAAACTTAACAAAACATCTTAATCCATTTCCACACATTGCAGCCCTAGATCCATCAGAATTATAGTATACCATTTGTACATCTGCTATTTTTGAATTTTTAACTACTAAAAGTCCATCTGCACCTACAGAAAATCTTCTATGACATACATTTTGAGCTAATTGTGAGTATTCAGTTTCTATTTTACCATCAAATCTTCCATCTATAGCAATAAAGTCATTTCCTATACCATGCAATTTCCAAAATTTCATAATATCGCTCCTTTTAATTTTAAATTCCTAACTTAATATTATACAATATATTAGTTAGAAAAGGAAATCATATAACTAATATTTTTATAAATTTATATAAAAATATTTAATTTACTTAATTTGTATCATCACTTTCTTAAATAATCTATTTTATATGTTTGCCTAAAATAAGATTCTTTTCTAATCTTTAAGGATATAATATATCTACAAATTTATTATATTTTATATCTTTATTATATAAAATATAGCCTATTGAATAAATTCATTGGTAATTTTTTTTTGTAAATGCTTACTTAGATAAACCTACCTATTCACAATATATATATTATGTGTAATAATTAATTTATCGACATTTTTATGTCTAAGAAAGGAGCGATTATTGTGGCTTTAGATGGTTTAGTTATACACTCTATAGTAGATGAATTACATTCAAAACTTTTAGGTGGTAAAGTCGATAAAGTTTACCAGCCAGAAAATGATGAAGTCGTTTTACATATACGTAATAATAAAGAAAATTTCAAATTAATTTTAAGTGCTAGTGCTTCAAATCCAAGAGTTTACTTAGCAAATAATTATAAAAAAGAAAATCCTATTAATGCACCAATGTTTTGTATGTTATTTAGAAAACATATCCAAGGAGGAAATATAGTTAATATTTGTCAGGTTGGCTTTGAGAGAATGATAAAAATAAGTGTCGAATCTTTTGATGAATTAAAGGAAAAAACTACAAAGGATATTATTATAGAAATTATGGGAAGGCATAGTAATATAATTCTTACTCATTCATCTGATAATAAAATAATAGATTCTGCTAAGAGAATTCCCCCTAGTATAAGTAGAGTTCGTCAAATACTTCCAGGTCTTACTTATACTTTACCTCCTGAACAAGATAAAATAAATCCACTTGAAGATATATCTCTTCATAAATTTATAAGCACTTTAAATAATTTTGAGGGAAATGTATTTAAATCTATTTACGCTAAATTTTTAGGCATAAGTCCAATTATTGCCAAGGAAATTTGTTTTAGAGCTAATATTGATGAAAAAAGTAATATAAAAGATTGTACATCAAATGATTTAGAAATATTATATAATGCATTTTGTGATTTATTTAAAGATATTAAGACTAATAACTATTCACCATGTATAGTTATTGATGAAAATATAGACAAAGTTGTAGATTTTAGTTGTGTTAATTTAAGTCTATTTAATAATTTATCATTTATAAATGATGATAGTATGTCTAAAATACTAGAAGATTATTATAGAACTAAAGATATAAAAAATAGAATCCATCAGCGTTCTTCTGATCTTAGAAAAAGTATATCTATTAAGCTAGATAGACTTTATAATAAATTAAAAAAGCAGCAAAAAGAGCTTATTGAGTCTGAAAATGCAGATATATATAAAATTAAAGGTGAGTTACTTACATCATATATATATATGATTGAAAAAGGAATGGAAAGTATTGAAGTTGGCAACTTCTATGATCCTGATTATAAAAATGTAGCTATACCTTTAAATAAAAATCTTACTCCTTCTGAAAATGCTCAAAAATACTTCAAAAAGTATTCTAAGATGAAAACTGCGAAAATAGAATTAACTCATCAAATAGAAATAAGCAAAGAAGAAATAGATTACTTAGAAAATATTATTTTAAGTATAGAAAACTGCGAAAATCTTGCTGAACTTCTTGATATAAGGGAAGAATTAGGTAAAGTTGGATATTTAAAAGTTCAAAATAAAGGTAAAAAAGAAACTAAGCTTACCACAAAACCACATGAATTTATAAGTTCTGATGGATTTAAAATTCTTGTTGGCAAAAATAATAAACAAAATGATCATCTTACATTAAAAGTTGCAGATAATAACGATATATGGATGCATACTAAGAATATTCCTGGTTCTCATGTTATTATAAAATGTGAAGACAAAGATGCTTCTGATCAAGCATTATTTGAAGGGGCTATGCTTGCTGCTTACTTTAGCAAATCTAAAATGTCGGCTCAGGTTCCTGTTGATTATACTAAAAAGAAAAATATAAAAAAACCTAATGGTGCAAAACCTGGTATGGTAATTTATGACACTAACAATACTATTTATGTAACCCCATCAGAAGAATTAGTTGCTAAATTAAAAATAAAAGAATAATACTTTTATTAATTTTTTTATCAATAATAAAAATCGCTTAGTATGTAATCATACTAAGCGATTTTATTTTAAGATTTTTTTAAATTATATGGAGTATAATATTCCTCCACCTGGCCCTAGTGGTAATCCTAACGTCATAAATATTACTAATATTATTACCCAAACAATACAAAATGCAACTGAATAAGGTATCATATTTGCCATTATAGTACCCATTCCAATATTCTTATCATATCTCTTAGCAAAAGCTAAAAGTATCGGGAAGTAAGGGAATAATGGACTTATTGGATTTGTTATGGAATCTCCTATACGATAAGCAATTTGAGTAAGCGCTGGATCATATCCTAATAACATAAACATCGGTACAAATATAGGAGCCATAATAGCCCATTTTGCTGATGAACTCCCAACAAATAAATTTATAAATGCCGCTAAGAATACAAACCCTACTATTAACCCTTTCCCTGTTATGCCTGCATTTGCTAGTGTTTCTGCACCCTTTATAGATAATATAGTTCCTAAGTTACTTGAATTAAATAAATACAAGAACTGTGCTGCTGCAAATGCTAAAACTATATATGAACCCATATCACTCATTGAGCTACTCATAAGAGCTACTACATCTTTATCACCTTTTATTTTCTTAGTTACCTTACCATAAACAAATCCTGGAACTAAGAAAGCTATAAGTATAAGAGGAACTATTCCTTTCATTAAAGGTGCATTGCTTGCTAACAACGATCCATTCTCTGGATCTTTCATAAATGCATTATCTCCTACACATAAAGTTATAATTATAATTACTACTAAAACTAATGAATATAATGCATATTTTAGACCTTTTGATTCTAAATCACTTAAATTCACATCAGTACTATCATCTTTTAAACCTTTATATTTTCCAAATCTAGGTGCCACATACTTTTCTGTTATAAATGCACCTACAAGAGTTAAAACCACTGCAGACACCATTAAAAAATATAAGTTAACTGCTGGATTCCCAACATAATTAGGATCTATCATTTGAGCTGAAGGTATAGTAAATCCTGATAACAGCACATCTATCATACTTACCATAATATTCGCTGCAAATCCTCCTGCAACCCCTGCATATCCTGCAAACATACCTATAAGAGGATGTCTTCCTATTCCTAAAAATACTATAGCTGCTAATGGTGGTAATACTACAAACCCTGCATCTGCTGCTGCATTTGCAACTATACCCGAAAATATTATAGTTATTGTTACTAATTTTTTAGGTACTTTATTTATACTCTTTTTCATTAAAGCTTCCATAAATCCAGACTTTTCAGCTACCCCTGCACCAAGCATAGTAACTAATACTAATCCAAGAGGTGCAAAACCTTGGAAGTTTGTAACTATATTTCCAACAAATATTTGAATTTGAGATTTTTCTAATAAATTTATAGCATTTATTGTTTCATTAGTTGATGGATGTACAACTGATACTTCACTCTTTGCAATCACTGTAGATAATACAAATACAACTATACATAAAATCATAAATATAGTTACAGGGTCTGGTAATTTATTACCAACTCTTTCTATACCATTCAATACTTTATTTAATAAACCATTTTCATTATCATTTTTTTGTTTTATAGCTTGTTTCCCCAAAAACACCCCTCCTTAAACTTCTATACTTAATTATTTAAAAAGTCTATTGCTATTTGTGATAAGCCTTCACTTAGTACTTTTATATTTTTATCATTCCACTTAAAATATGGATTATGATGAAGAACTGGTTTACTTTCATCTTCTGCTATACCTACAAAGAAAAATGATGATGGTACTTCATTTGCAAAAAATGCAAAGTCTTCTCCTCCCATAGTGGCTTCTTTTAATTCCTTAACATTTTTATTTCCAACTATTTTTTGTAATGATACTTTAGCTAAATCTGTCATCTCATCATCATTAATAAGAGTAGGATATTTTTCTTCAAAGGTAAATTCATATGTTGCCCCTTGGCATGTTGTCATACCTTTTATAATATCTTCCATAACTTTAGGTACCCATTTTCTAGTTCCTTCATCAAAAGTACGTATAGTACCTTCTACTTCAACTTCATTAGGTATTACATTATGGCAATCTCCTCCTTGAATTTTGCCACATGTTACTACTACAGGATTTAAAGGACTTGTTTTTCTACTTACTATAGTTTGTATTGTATTTATTATTTGGCATGTTATAACTATAGGGTCTATAGACTCATGAGGAATAGCCCCATGACCACCTTTACCTATAACTTTAAATTTAAATATATCTGGCGCTGCCATCATAGCACCATGTTTTACATGTACTTCTCCTTCTTTTAATGACCCCCACAAATGACCCCCAAATACAGCATCAACTTTAGGATTTTGAAGAACACCTTCTTCTATCATAGGTTTTGCTCCACCATCTCTTTCTTCTGCTGGTTGAAACACAAATTTTACATTTCCATATAATTCATCTTTTAACTCACTTAATATCATCGCTGCACCTAAAAGCCCTGCTACATGACCATCATGACCACATGCATGCATCATCCCCACAACCTTTGATTTGTATTCTACATCGACTTTTTCTTCTAACTTAAGAGCATCCATATCTGCTCTTAGCATAACTGTTTTTCCTGGATGATTTCCTTTTAATAAACCCACTACACCTGTTTTAGCTACATTACTTTGAACCTCTATTCCTAACTTTTCTAACTCTTCGATTATTATCTTAGATGTCTTAAGCTCTGCAAAACCATCCTCTGGGTACATGTGTATTAAGTGTCTTATATACTTTGTTCTTTCATAATATTTATCAGATAATACACTTATCTTTTCTATCATTAAAAACCTCCCCCTTCTTTTATAAATATAATTAATAATTTTATTTTCAACATCAAATTAAAAATCCCCTTAGTTTATTAATTCGTTGAAAATCCCTATTTTTTGTATACTGTATATAAATTATATTTTAGGATAATTTTATATATATTTCTAAATAAAATCTACATAAAATTTAAATTTTTCATAAAATTAAAATATCATAGACTAATTAAATAAAACAAATCATCTATAGCATTTTATTTACTTCATTAACTTATATACACTATATTTATATAAGATTGTATAAGTTTATTTTATTTCAATATAAAACCCCTTTTTTAGATTTATTTTTATTATCTAAAAAAGGGGTTAATTTAATGTTTATATTTAATTATACAGTAGTAGTTTGTGCTGATATTACTTTTTTATCGTTATCAACTTTAAAGTCTTGATTATTTAAAATTCTGTTTAATATAATTCCTACTATTGCCGCTAAACTTAATCCTGTTATTGTTACACTTTGAGTTACAGGTATTCCTATTACTATTCCTTTATTGTTTAAGTATGTTGTTCCTAATCCTATTATCATTATAGTAGCTATTATAATTATGTTATTTTTATTTTGTATACATTCACTATCTTTTACAGTTTTAAATCCTACCAAAGTTATCATAGAGAATAATAATATACTTATTCCTCCCATTACAGCTACTGGTATACTTTGTAAGAAACCTCCAAACTTACCTATACATGCAAGACCTATCGCAAATACCGCTGTACGTCTTAATAATGACGGATCATAATTTTTAGTTATTGCAAGTACTGCTGTATTTTCTCCATAAGTAGTATTTGCTGGCCCTCCTAAAAATCCTGCTACTATAGTAGCTAATCCATCTCCAAGTAAAGTTTTATTTAATCCTGGGTTTTCTATGAAATTTTTGCCTACAACTGCTCCATTAGTAGTCATATCACCTATATGTTCCATAAACACAGCTATAACTACTGGTGCTATTATAACTATTGCTTCTAGACTGAACTTTGGTAGTGTGAACTTTGGTATTTCAAGTAAACTAGCTTGTGTTATTGTACTAACATCTACTAATCCCATTACTAAACATATTGTGTATCCTGAAAATACTGCTATTAATATACCTAATTGCTTTATAAATCCTTTACCAAATTTGTTTATATAAAGTGATATTGCTAAAGTTATCATTGCTATTAGCATATTTGATGATGCCATATTAAATGCTACTGGTAATAAGTTTAACCCTATAACCCCGATCATAGCTCCAGTTACTTGTGCAGGAAAATATATTTTTATTTTATCTACTCCTACTGCTTTAACTATAAATGACATGATTACATATAACAAACCTGCTACCATAATACCACCTTGGGCATAAGCCAAGTCACCATTAAAAGCTTCTTTAGTCATTAATATTACTGGGATAAATGCGAAACTTGATCCTAAGAATACTGGTACTTTTCCTTCTGTACAGAAGTGGAATATTAAAGTTCCAAGTCCAGCACAAAATATTGCAACTGATGGGTTAAATCCTGTTAGTATTGGAACTAATACTGTAGCTCCGAACATTGCTAGTAAGTGTTGTATTGACATTATTGTTTTCTTCATAAAAAAACCTCCCAAATTTTATTTAGGGAGAAATAATTCTCCCTTTTTCAGTATCTCTGTACTGAATTAAAAGGCACTATAAACTCTATATAGTATATGTTGCTATTCCTTTATTGTTACTGAATCTTCTTTGTCTGTTTCTGATAGTTTTACTGATATAATTTCGTGTTTTGATGTTGGAACATTTTTTCCTACATAATCTGCTCTTATCGGCAATTCTCTATGACCTCTATCAACTAAAACTGCAAGTTGTATTGCCTTTGGCCTTCCTATATCTATTATAGCATCTAATGCACTTCTTACTGTTCTTCCTGTATACAATACATCATCTACTAAAATAACTACCTTGTCATTTATATCAAAATCTATATTAGAACCATTAAGTACTGGATCTACATCTATTTCTTTTAAATCATCTCTGTATAAAGTTATATCAACTTCACCTGTATTAACTTTGCTACCTTCTATTTGTTCTATCTTCTTAGATATTCTATTTGCAATAGGTACTCCTCTAGTTTTTATACCTACTAAAACTATATCTTCTATACCTTTATTTTTTTCAATTATTTCATGACTTACCCTTGTTATAGCTCTTGCTATTGCTTTTTCATCCATTAACTGGGCCTTTTCTCTCATGTTTGACCTCCTAGTATATACTATTTAATATAAAAAGCTTCTTATCATAAGACAAGAAGCTTGTATGTACTAAACTTTAGATTAACTAATATTTAAATCATCTGTTTAAAATTTATTGTATTTTTTGATGATTTAAATTTAAGTCTCTATACTGCTTTCGCCTTATGATATCTCTGTATCACTTAAAGGTATTTTAATTTTTATTTGTTTATATCATTATATATCTTTACAACAAATTTTGCAAGACTTATTTAAGTTTATTAATTATATCTTTAAAATATTCAGGTAACTCCGAATCAAACTCTATGTATTCTTTTGTTGTAGGATGTATAAATCCTAATTTTTTAGCATGTAATGTTTGTCCATTTGTTTTAAATTTATTATTCTTAGGACCATAAACTGGATCTCCTAAAAGCGGGTGATTTATAGATAGTGCATGCACTCTTATTTGATGAGTTCTACCAGTTTCAAGTCTAGCCCTCATATGTGTAAAGTTTTCGTATCTTTTTACAACTTCAAAATGAGTAACCGCATTTCTTCCATCTTTTACTATTGCCATTTTCAATCTATCCTTAGGATTTCTTCCTATTGGCTTATCTACTGTTATTTTGTCTTCTTTCACCACACCATAACATATAAACTCATACTCTCGAGTTATAGAGTGATCTTTTAACTGCTTAGCTAAGCTGTTATGAGCATTGTTGTTTTTAGCTATCATTAACAATCCTGACGTATCTTTATCTATTCTGTGAACTATTCCCGGTCTTATAACACCATTTATAGAAGACAAATTATCTTTACAATGATATAATATTGCATTTACTAAAGTATTCTCATAATTCCCAGGTGCAGGATGTACTACCATATCCTGTTGTTTATTTACTATAAGTAGATCACTGTCTTCATAAACAATGTCTATCGGTATATCTTGAGGTATAACTTCTAATAATTTGGGGGCTGGTATTTCTATTACTATTTTATCGTCTTCTTTTACTAAATACTTTGCTTTTTCTTCTTTATTATTAACCTTTACTTTCTTATCTTTTATTATCTTTTGAATATAGCTTCTTGACATATCTCCAAGTTGAGATGATAAATATACATCTAATCTATCTCCTTCATCTTCTTCAAGAGCTAAAAATTCTCTTACTTCATCCATTATTTCACCTACTTTTCCTCTTCAAAAAATATTATATATATACATAGCATTATAGTTCCTACAACTACAAAAATATCTGCTACATTGAATACATATTGCCAAATAAATCTAAAATCAAAATAATCTACTACAAATCCAAGTTTTATTCTATCTATCAGATTTCCTATAGCACCAGATATTATAAGTATTATACCTGCTTTACCTAATAAATTTACCTTCTTTGTATGTAAATAGTATAAACCAAGTGTTGATGCTATCAATGCAACTATTATAAATATAATTTGGTTATTTTGCAACATTCCAAATGCTGCACCTCTATTTTCTACATATGTAAGATGAAATACATTTTCAATTATAGGTATGCTACCAATTTCTTTTAGAGAATTTAGTGCCCATAACTTAGAAATTTGATCTATTCCTATTAATAACGCTATTATTAATTCATATAACAATATATTTTCCTCCCAACTTATTATATATTACTATTATACAAAAAAAAGCTTCCTAATTGGAAGCCTGTTATTTCTTATTTTTGTGTGGGATGGTCTTTGTCTAAATGATCTATAAGTTGAGATACCGTTACAAAGTTATATCCCATTTCTTTTAGCTTAGGTATTACAACATCTAGAGCTTGTATAGTTTGTGACTTTGAATTTCTTAAATTATTATAATCATGTAGCAGTATTATATTTCCGTTTTGTACTTTTGAAGTTATAGTATTAACTATATAATAAACTCCTGGATTAGACCAATCTCTTGCATCTAAGTTTGACCATAAAACTATATTCATGTTTTTTTCTTTTATAATACTACACATGTCTTTACTTATTGCTCTATATGGAGGTCTAAATAATATAGGTTCTTCACCTATTACTTTTTTAATGGATTTTTGAGTTTTAGTTATTTCTTTATCTATTTCTTCATATCCTCTTTTAGATACATTTATATGCGTAAATGTGTGATTCCCTATTTCGTGACCTTCGTCATATTCTCTCTTTAATAGTTTAGGATTCCATCCTATTTTTTCTCCCACTACAAAAAATGTAGCTTTAACATTATATTTTTTTAATATATCCAAAACTTGTGGTGTAAAATCTTCATCTGGTCCATCATCAAATGTCAATGCTATTACTTTTTCATTATCATTTCCTTTTTTTATTATTATATCTTCATAGTCATTCATTATGTCTTTTTTAAAATTTATAGTTTCTTTGATATTTAAGTTTTCTTGTTTATATGAATATATTCCTATTAATAAAAGTAATGCCACAGCTATTGTATATATTACTTTTTTCATTATGGATACCTCTTTTCATATTATCAATCTAGATTTGATTCATCATTAGGCATTTTATTCATTTCATAAAGTTTTAATAATGTCTCATCATAAAAATTCTCACTTTCATTTATAAGGTTTTGGTTAAACTTTCTACTTGTTACAGGAACATCTGGTTGATGTTTTGCACAATAACTACATAAACTAGTTTCTGGAAGTATGTCCAATCTTTCTTCGTCTATTTGCTTATGACACTCTACACATATTCCATAAGTTCCATTTTCTATTTTATATAAAGCATTTTCTATATTTCTTAATCTTCCTTGTTCATGAATGGTTAAACTATTTTGCATATCTTGCATATATACTTCAGTTCCAATGTCTGCCAAATGATTATCATAGCTTGATAATTCACCTGATGTATATTTTTCACTAGTATGATCTGTTGTATTTCCAAACACAGTATTATCTTGCATCTCACCTATTAAGTCTATTAATTTTTTCTTTTCATTTAAAAGTTCTTGTTTATATTTATTTATATTCATATGCATCTACCTCTTTCTATAATTATCTACTATATCCATTAATCTTGCTATATGTTCTCCTATTACAGGCAAATCTACCCAACTACTTAATAAATAAAATAGTAATCCTGCTAAAACAGAAAGTCCTATAGCTTGACCAAACCCCTTACCAAGTCCTGCAACGAAATTTATTAAAAATAACCTTCTTTTACTGTCGGCTAACATCATATAGTCTCTAATTCTACTTCTTTCTATTATTAAAGTTAGTCTTTCTAAATATCTTCTTATTAGTCCTAAATCTTCTGTTGTTTTTTCACATAAATTCAGCTCATTCATAGCCTTATCAAGATCTCTCATATTTATAGGATTTTGTTCATGAAGGTTATTATCTTCTCTATACTTAATATACATCACATCCTTTTATAAAACACTTTTCATATAAATAGTATGTGAAGTTTTTCGTCTAAAAATACAAAAGGATTATATACAAATTTATTTACTAAATTTATATATAATCCTTTTCATTTTTCTTTAACTTTATACACTATCTTGGTAAAAACTTTCTTTCTATTAATCCTACTTTTTTGTATACTTTTCTTAAAGTTTTTCTAGCATGCCTTTCAGCTTTATCTGCACCCATAGCATATACATTTTCTAAATAATCTTTATTATTTAGAAGGTCATTGTATTTTTCTCTTATTGGTCTTAAAGTTTCTGCAACTACTTCTGCTACATCTTCTTTAAACACTCCATATCCTTTTCCTTCATACATAGCAACTAACTCTTCTATAGACTTATTGCTTAGTTGAGAATATATGTCTAATAAATTCTTTATTCCTGCTTGTTCATCATTGTAACTTACAACACCTAAAGAATCTGTTACACTTCTTTTTATTTTTCTTCTTATTGTATCTGCATCATCAGCTAGAAGAATAAATGCATTTTCATTAGAGTCAGACTTACTCATCTTTTTGGTAGGTTCTTGTAAGCTCATTACTCTTCCTACTTCTTTTGGTATATATGGTTCTGGTATCTTAAATGTTTCAGAATATCTATTATTAAATCTAGATGCTAAATCACGAGCTAACTCTAGATGCTGCTTTTGATCTTCTCCTACTGGTACTAAATCTGTTTGATATAAAAGTATATCAGCAGCCATTAATACTGGGTATGTGAATAATCCTGCATTTAAATTAGCTTCACTTTTTTGTGACTTATCTTTAAATTGAGTCATTCTACTTAATTCACCCATGTAAGTCATTGTATTTAATATCCACATAAGTTCTGTATGAGCACTTACATGAGATTGTATAAATATAGTATTTTTTTCTGGGTCTAACCCACAAGCTAAATATTGAGCAAGCAATTGCATAGTATTGGCTCTTAAATCCTTCGCTTCTTGAGGTATTGTTATAGCATGTAAATCAACTACACTATAAAAGCAATTATACTCATCTTGAAGCTTAGTCCAGTTTTGTATAGCTCCTAAGTAATTTCCTAAAGTCATTTTTCCAGATGGCTGAGCACCACTAAATATTATTTTTTTTTCACTCATTCATCTCACCCCTATATTGATTTCAACATATTAAGTACTATGTCTTTAGAGTTATGAGCTGCATCTTGTACAAACTCTTCATACACTACATCTGCAGTTCCATCAGCTTTATCAGACATGGCTCTTATTATTACAAACGGTACTTTATTTAAAGAACATACATGAGCAATAGCTGCTCCTTCCATTTCTCCACAGTACGCACCAAAATCATTTACTAATTCATCTTTTAATTCTTTAGAACTTATGAACATATCACCTGTAACTACTCTTCCTTTAACCACTTTGTGTGTTTTAGTTTCTTCCACAGAAGACTCGAATGCTGCTTTTACAAGCCTTTCATCTGCTATGAAAGTTGAATTATCCATTCTTGGTATTACACCTTTTTTGTGTCCAAATACAGTTGTATCAAAGTCGTATTGTATTGCATCTGTTGATATTACTATATCATATACATCTAAATCAGAATGTAGCGCTCCTGCAACACCTGTATTTACCACTGCATCTACATCAAATTCACTTATTAATATTTGTGCGCATAATGCTGAATTTACTTTTCCTATTCCGCATCTCACTAATACTATATCTTTTCCTTCTAATGTTCCTTTGTAGAATTTTAAGCTTGCTTTTTCTATAGTTTCTTTAACATCCATTAATTCAACTAATATATCTACTTCTTCGTCCATTGCACCTATTATACCTATTCTATTCATGAGTGCCTCCTATATTTTATATTTTTTGTATTAAAAAATCCGCCCTATATTAAACTATAGGACGGATATATTTTCCGCGGTACCACCTAATTTATATGTATTTTAAATACATATCCCTCAACATCTGCTATAACGTGCAGTCACGATATCGGCTAGTTTACAATTGTATTTCACCTTACTCCTCCAAGGTCCATTCACTAAATTCTTTATGTTAAGTTCTCAGCACCCTTAACTCTCTGTACTAAAGTTATTTTAGCTACTAATCCTTTTCTTAGGATTTTATTATTAATTTCTTATTTTATAATATGCTCTACACTAAAATTTGTCAACTATATAGTTATATAAATATTATAAACATATTAGTTTAAAAATACTCCTATATTTAAAATTATTAATTTACATATTCAAGTTCATGTATATATTCAGTACTATATCTCGTATTATTAACGTTAGCATAGATGTTGATAAATGTGTAAATACAATTACTGTTCATTTTACTAATTATAAATAATATTATACAAATCCACTCAAAAAAACCATGAAGTTATACAAAGGAATACTAAGTACACCCCTATAATTTAAATCTTCATGGCTTTTGATTTAATTTTCTAACTAAAGTTACTTAATTTTTGTTAATGAGCATATCCACGCTCATTAATGTGACTACCGCAACAATTTTTCCCCCACTTTTACAACATAACTTTATATAGATTATGTTGAAACCTTACATTACTTATTCCTAACATATAACATACCCCTATTTATGTATATATGCACTTTACTATCCCTATTTCATTATATATTTTAAAATGTAATATGTAAAGGTTTTCTTAACTTTGCAGAAAATTCAAATTTAATCTATTTCCATCTATCTTTTCTCAAAATTTAAATACATGATTCTAAATAAGTTTTAAATTATACATAGTTACTATTTTTAGCTTTTCTATTGATTTAGTATATAAAAAATCCACTTTAACTATATTAACAAAAACATTACTATTGATAAATTTAGAGATATGAATTTATAATATGTAAAAATCCCTATAATATTTTTGAGCATTATAGGGATTTTTTTAATTATTTTCTTATAACTTTTATTCCTGTCATATGGTCATTTAAGTTATGTTTTTCTAAACTTTCATCTTCAACTCTAGTTACTTTTAAAGCTAAAGTTTCCGTTTTTATATAATCTTTATAATTTTCTATAGCTTGTGCTATTTCATCATCTGAGCAGAAATCTATATCTATATTATCTAATACATCAAAGTTACTTGATTTTCTTATTTGTTGTATTTTAGATATAAATTCTCTTGCATATCCTTCTTCTATTAAACTATTAGTTAATGTAGTATCTAGTATAACGAATAAGTTATTTTCCATAGATACATTGAATCCTTCTTTCGCAGCTATATTAACTAATACATGTCCTTTATTAAATTCAAAGTTTTCTCCATCTATATCAATAGTTAAACTTTCTCCATTTTCTAATTGAGGTACAACTTCACTTGGATTTAATTTATTTAATGCTCCTGCAAAGAACTTCATCTTAGCCCCTAATACTGGTCCTAATTCTTTAAAGTTTGGCTTTAAGCTAAAGTTCATATATTCTCCTAGGTCTTTAGCAAATACTACTTCTTTAACGTTAAGCTCTTCTTTGATTAAGTCAACTACATCACTTATGTTATCTTCAAATTTACCATCTACTAATACTTTTTGTATTGGTTGACGTACTTTTATTCTAGTAGCTTCTCTTGATGCTCTACCTAAAGTAACTAAGTTTTTAACTAAGTCCATTTTTTCTTCTAACTCATTATCTATTACCTCTAAGTTAGCTTTTGGATAAGTACTTAAATGCACTGACATTTCTTCAGTTAAGTTTCTGTATATTTCCTCAGATATATATGGAGCAAATGGTGCTATTAATTGACATAACTGAGTTAATATTTCATAAGTTGTATTGTAAACTGATTTCTTATCTCCTGTTAATTCAGTTGCCCAGAATCTTCTTCTTGAACGTCTTATATACCAGTTAGATAAATCCTCATTTATAAAGTCTTGTATCATTCTTACCGTTTTATTTAATTCAAATATTGCTAAGTTTTCTTCAACTTCTTTCTTTAAGTTATTAAACTTAGATAATATCCATCTATCTAATTCTGGTCTATCTTTATAATCTACAAAGAATTGTGTTGGGTTTACTTTGTCCATATTTGCATATAATGTGAAGAAATTATATACGTTCTTCATAGTTCCTAGGAACTTACTTTGAACTTCTTTTAATCCATCTACGTCAAATCTAGTTGGAGTCCATGGCGGAGATACATATAGTAAGTACCATCTTAAAGCATCTGCTCCATATTGATCAAATAACTCAAATGGATTTACTGTATTCCCTCTTGATTTACTCATTTTCTTTCCTTCTTTATCTAATACAAGATCGTTAACTAAAACCTTTTTGTATGGAGCTTTACCCATAACAAATGTAGATATAGCAAGTAATGAGTAGAACCATCCTCTAGTTTGATCTATACCTTCACAGATATAATCTGCTGGGAATAATTCTTCAAAGTTTTCTTTATTTTCAAATGGGTAGTGATGTTGCGCAAATGGCATAGCTCCACTATCAAACCAACAGTCTATAACATCTGTTACTCTTGTCATTGACTCACCACAACATTCACACTTTAAATGTATATCATCAACATACGGTCTATGTAATTCTACAGTTTCTGGGTTTACATCTTCTATAGCTTTTTCAGCTAGTTCCGCTCTTGAACCTACAGAATCTTTGTGTCCACATTCACATTTCCATATGTTAAGTGGTGTTCCCCAATACCTACTTCTTGATACTGCCCAATCATTTAAGTTTTCTAGCCAGTTACCAAATCTACCTTCTCCTACGAAAGCTGGATACCATTCAACTGTTTTATTATTTGCTATTAATTGGTCTTTTAACTTAGTCATTTCTATATACCAACTTGGCTTAGCATAGTATACAAGTGGAGTTTGACATCTCCAGCAGTGTGGATAATTATGAGCTACTTTTTCTTTACTATATAATTTATTTTCAGCATGTAGCCATTTTATTATTTCAACATCTACGCCCTCTTCCATAACGAATTTACCTTCCCATGGAGTTGATGTAAATTTACCCGATTCGTCAACTGGTTGCAGTACTGGTAAACCATACTTTCTACCTAGGTTATAGTCATCTTCACCAAATGCTGGTGCAGTATGTACTATGCCTGTACCATCTTCAGTTGTTACATAATCTCCTAAAGTTATGAAGAATGCTTTTTCATCAGTTTCAACGAATGGCATTAGTTGTTCATACTGTATATGCTCTAAATCTTTACCCTTCATTTCTTCTAATACTTCATAATTTTCACCTAATACTTTATTAGCTAAAGGCTTAGATACATAGTAAACTTCATCATTTTGCTTAACTTTTAGGTAGTCTATTTCTGAACCTACCGTTAATGCAACATTTGAAGGTAATGTCCAAGGAGTAGTTGTCCATGCTAAGAAATATTCATCAGCATCTTTTCTTTTAAATTTAGCTATTACTGTATTGTTTTTTATTTCCTTATATCCTTGAGCAACTTCGTGTGAAGCAAGACCTGTTCCACATCTTGGGCAGTATGGAAGTATCTTGTGTCCTTCATATATATATCCTTCTTTATTAAACTTATTTAATATCCACCATACTGACTCTATATAATTATTATCTAAAGTTATGTACGGGTTATCTAGGTCTATTTCATAAGCCATTCTTTCAGTCATTTCTCTCCATTGCTTTTCAAAAGAGAAAACTGATTCTCTACATTTCTGATTAAATTTATCTATTCCATAAGCTTCTATTTGTTGCTTATCAGACAATCCTAATTCTTTTTCTACTTGTATTTCAACTGGCAATCCATGAGTATCCCATCCAGCTTTTCTTTTTACTTGATGTCCATTCATAGTTTGGTATCTACAGACAGAGTCCTTTAATGTTCTTGCTATAACATGGTGTATTCCAGGATTTCCATTTGCTGTTGGAGGACCTTCAAAGAATACAAAACTTGGATCATTTTCACCTTTTTCTAAAGTTTTCTTAAGTATATCTATATCATTCCAATACTTAGAAACTTCTGCTTCTGCTTGCTTAACAGAACTATCTACTAATGGCTTAAACTTTGCCATAATATCACCCTTTCATATAATTATATATTATAATTGTTATCTAACTTAACTTAGGCTATAACTAGATGTCTAAATAATGGATACTTAATTTTTTAAATTAAAAAACTCGCCCCCTAATAAAAGGGACGAGTATTAATCGCGTTACCACCCTAATTCTACATACAAAGATTTACTTGGTTATTTCGCCAACGAACATATTTCGCATGCTCTCAATATATTACGTTGCTCAAATTCTTATAAGTAAATGTATATAGCACTCTATAGTATAGTTTAACGGCACTAACCGGCTCAGCTTAATTGATTTTTATCTTTCAGCCTGCAGCTTAGGAGTGATTTTCCACTTTATAAATTTATTGGTTCTCAGCATACCCAACTCTCTGTGAAATTCTTTAAAGCTTACTGTCTCCATCATTGCTTTTGATTTTTTAGTTATAATATGAAATTTTATAACAAGTTGTTAGAATAGTCAATATTTTTTTGCACAATCTTTTTGTACAATCTTAATCTATTGTAACTGCAACTTCTTCTTTTTCTAAATTATACATTGTTGTAGTTTCAAATCCACTTATATTACTATCATCTACATTATAAAATATTTCATCTATACTTCTTATTTCATCTTCTAGTAATGATTTAAATTTATTTCTAAATATTTTAAACTCTTTAACCATTGTGTCATATTCTTTTCTTATTTCTATAACACGATTATTAGCTTGCTCTATAACTTGCCTTGACTTTAAATCAGCTTCTTCTACTATTATTTTAGCTTTTCTATTAGCTGCACTACATGTATCTTCAGCTGCACTTTGAGCTGTTATTAATGTAGCTTTTAAAGTTTCTTCTATATTTTCATACTTATTTATTTGGTCTTGGTATAATCTTACTTTTTCTTTAAGTTCTAGATTTTCTCTATATATTTGTTCAAAATCTTCTTTAACTATATCTAAAAATTCATCTACTTCTTCTTCTTTATATCCTCTTATAACTTTTTTAAATTCTTTATTTTCTATTTCAATTGGAGTTAGCATATATTTCCTCCTATACCATTAACTTAGCTTGAACTTTTATTCTGCCTTTTTTTGTAATATCTCCTACTTGAACTACCTTTGCTCTTCCTTTACCTCTAACAGAAATTAAAGATTCACTTTTTACTTCTTTAGATGGTGAAGTTATCTTTTCATAATTTACTTGTACTCTCTCTCCATTTATATATTTCATACTATCTTGTCTAGATATATTATATAAACCACTTATTATACAATCTAGTCTACCTGAAGATACAGTGAATGATATCTCTTTATAATTTGGAGGATTGTATTTAATTTCATTTTTACAAATTTCAAATAAATTCACATTATTTCTTGATACTTTATTTAAGTTCATTATTATAAAATCGCAAATATCATTGCTAACTATAATTTGGCAAAAATTATCATGTATAATAATATCTCCAATTTTTTCTCGTTTTATTCCTAGGTTCATAATCGCACCTAAATAATCCTTATGAGAAATACTCTTGAATTTAAAGTTACCTTCTATTTGTATAAATTTAAGGTTGTTTTCTATTTCTTCATACTCCATATAGTATGGGTATATAAATATAGTACTTCTTTCTGCATTGTCATAGCCACCATCAACAGTGTATTTTATATCACTATTTGAATTCAATATATCAATGGCATTCTTTATTTCAAAAGGATTTAAAAAATCAGTTTGCCTCACATCATAGTTTTTTATAGTGCTATTAGCTTTATCTATAACTCTAAACATTTTATTTTTTAAATCTATATCTTTTATATGATTAGTTAATCTTAGTTTGTCCATTTAACTCTCCTTAGTAGAACATCATTAATGCTACTCTCTTTAAAAACATTAATAATAATATCGCTATCATTGGAGAAAAATCTACTGGTCCACTACTATATTTATACATTATAGATCTTATTGGAGCTTCTATTGGATCAGTTACATTACATAAAAAATTATATACACGTCTTCCCATATCACTTTCCATTACATTCGGAATCCACGTCATAAAACTCCTTATAACTATGACCCATGTTAATATATCAAATAGGTAATACAAACCAAATCCTATTGTACGCATCTCAAAACCCCTTTACTAATTTATATTTTACTACTTACTATTTTGCCAAGGGAAAAGTGCCTTACTATTTTCTAGTTCCTTTTTTATACTTGCATCTATATCTACATTGTTTGGTGCTAATATAAATATAGCTTTAGATACTTTTTGTATAGTCCCATCTAATACATATACGGCTCCATTCATAAAGTCAAATATTGATTTACGAGCTATAGCATCATTTAGGTTTTCTAAGTTAACGATGACTGCTCTTTTATTTTTTAAATGGTCTGCTATAGTTGTAACTTCATCATATTTCTTAGGCTCTACTATTACAACCTTCATTTGAGTTGTAGTATGCAATTTAACAATGTTAGTATTTCTAATTGTAGTGCCTATTTCTTCACCTATTTCTGATTCTTCAGTAAAAACAGCTTCTTCTTCCTCTTCAATGTAATCTTCTTCTTCTTCTTCAACTATCCAGTTTTTAAATTTAGATAATATTCCATCTCCCATTATTAACGACCTCCTTAATATTTATTCATTAGTTTATTGTTTATTATAGTTTCTTTCTCCAAATATTGATGTTCCAATTCTAACAATATTAGAACCTTCTTCTATAGCTATTTCATAGTCATTACTCATTCCCATAGATAAGAACTCCATCGAAACATTATGTATATTCATTTTATCTATTGCTATAGATAATTGCTTAAGACCTTTGAATACTTTTCTTACTTCTTCTTCATCTTCACTAAAAGGTGCCATAGTCATAAGACCTTTAATTTTTATATTTTTGTAGTTAGAAGATACATGTTTTATAAAATCTAGCACATCTTTTTCTTCTAAGCCATGCTTACTTTCTTCTTTAGATATGTTAACTTGAACTAAACAGTTTATTGTTTTATTTATTTTCTCTGCTCGCTTTTGTATTTCTTCACCTAAAGCTTGTCTATCTAAAGAGTGTATCATATAAACTTTATCTATTATGTACTTTACTTTATTTGTTTGTAAACTTCCTATCAAGTGCCAATTCACTTTATCCCCTATTATTTCGTATTTCCTAGCTAATTCTTGTGGTTTATTTTCCCCTACATCTGTTACTCCACTCTCTATAGCTTCTAGTACAGCATCTACATCTACATTTTTTGTAACTGCTAATAGCTTAATTTTTTCACTATTCCTGTTAACTTTTGTTGAACAATTTTTTATATTGCTTCTTATACTACTTAAATTTTCTTTAATATTAACCATTTTTTCACCTACTTCATTATAATATTTTTATTTATATTATTAGGTCTTAAAATGATTTCATCGTATAAACTAACAGTTTTTATTCCATCTATATTGCTGTTATAATAGTCTATAAATACGAATTCATCATTTTCATACTCTATACCTTTTAATTCAACAAACTCTATATCTTGTGTTTGATCATTTACTACATATACACCTTTTTTATTGTCTACTATTTTTATAGAACTTTTAGGTATTTTAAATCCTTCTATTTGCTTATATATTATATCAAATTCTTCTACTCTTGTATCGTAAATTCCTACATTTTGATTATCTATTTTGAATATAATTACAATATCTGATTTATTTTGATATATTTTATATACTTTTCCGTCTATTTCTTTATCATTGAAGCTTATTTTAATATTATTACCTATACTAAAATGGTTAGATTCTTTTTCACTTACACATATAGCCAAATATGTTACATAGTTATTTATAATTCTAGCAACAGGGGTACCTTCCTTTACAATATTATTATTTTTAACCGTATCATTATAATCATTAATTGTGTTTTCTATATCTTCTTTAGTTATTTTACCTAAATTTTCGAAATTATATTTTTTTTCATTTCCATCAAATTTATATGAAATTATTCCTGATATATCTGTTTTTAAGTATGATGTAGTTTTTTCTTTTTGAGTTTTTAATATCTTCTTTTGTTCTTGTTTTGTTTTAAGTTGAATTTTAGCTACTTCTTCACTCAATTTATTAGAATTATTTTGTAACTCTATCTTCAAATCGTTTATTTCTTTATTTAAGTTTTGTATTTCTAAATTTATTTTATTAATCTTGTTATCTTTGTATATATATGCTATTTTCTGAGATTTTTTTATTTTTTGACCTTCATCATATAGTTTCTCTATAATTCCTTTTTCATTTGACTTTATAAGATACTCTTCTCTTATAAAAAGACCTTTGGTAGTTATTTTAGCGTTTAATTTTTCTGATTCTAATGCTATTGTTTCTGTGGTTCTACTTATAAATACTAATCCAATCTGAAATATAAGATATATAAATACTCCTAATATTAACACCTTAGAGCGTTTAATCTTTTTCAAGGTTATATCTCCTTTCTATAAATATTCCTTTATATTATTTCTTCAAATTGTATTGTATTCCCTTTTATTATAATTCATAAAAGCATTACACTATTTTTATATTTTCTACTAAAACCATTTTGTATTTGCATTTTTTATCATAAACTAATCATATTCATCAAATTATAAAGGAGCTACTTTAAAAAGTAGCTCCCTTATAATTTTTAAATTAAATATGATTATTATTTATTTTATTATTTGTTTTTTGATTTCTCTACCCAGAAATCTGCATTTTCTATTCCTAATTCAATAGGATTAAAAGTAATTTCTTCACTTGGAACTCCTGCTTTTAATTGTCGTTCATAATCTTTAAAGCATTTTATTGCAGTATTAGATAATATAAGTATAGCTATTATATTAAGCCATGCCATTGATCCAACTCCGATATCACCCATTGTCCATGCAAGAGTTGCTGTTTTTACGCAACCAAATCCTACTGCTCCTAATAACACTATTCTTAATAGATTTATTCCTAATTTACTACTTTTACCTGCTATTTTTTTAGATATGTATGTTACGTTAACTTCTGCTATATAATAATATGCCATCAATGTAGTTAATACAAAGAAGAACAATGCTATTGAAACGAATGATCCTCCAAATCCTGGTATTAAACTGTCTACTGCAATTTGAGTAAACATTGGCCCAAATTCTACACCTGGTAAATTTTCAACTATCATTGCTCCACCGTTACCTATTACATTGTAACTTCCTGTCATTAATATCATAAATCCTGTAGCTGAACAAACAAATAATGTATCTACATATACTGAAAATGCTTGAACAAATCCCTGTTTTGCTGGATGTGTAACTTCAGCCGCTGCTGCTGCTTGCGGTCCTGTACCTTGACCAGCTTCATTTGAATAAATTCCACGTTTTACTCCCCAAGCTATCGTTGAACCCATTATACCTGCAAATGCCTGCTCTGCTCCAAATGCTGACTTAAATATTAATGCTATTACACCTGGTAATTGCCCTATATTAACAATTATTATCGCTACAGCCATTAGTATATATATTCCACCCATAAATGGAACTATTACCTCTGCTGCTGAACCAATTCTTTTTATTCCTCCAAATATTATAAGTGCTAATAATGCCATTAAAAATACTGCCACTATGTTAGGACTTATTCCAAATGAATTATTTACTGCTACTGCTATAGAATTAGATTGAACACCTGGTAAAAATAATCCAGTTCCTAGTACTGTTGCTACTGCAAATATTATTCCATACCACTTAGAAAAAGTTGTATTTCCAAGACCTTTTTCAATATAATATGCCGGACCTCCACGATATTGGCCATTATCTTCTTCTTTATAAATTTGAGCTAATGCAGATTCTGCAAATGCTGATCCTGCTCCTAGAAATGCTATTGTCCACATCCAAAATAGTGCTCCAGGTCCACCCATAGCTATTGCAGTTGCAACCCCTGCTATATTTCCTGTTCCTATACGACCTGCAAGAGACGTACATAAAGCTTGAAATGAAGATATTCCTTCTGATGACTTTTCACCTGTAAATAGCAATTTTACCATTTCTTTAATATGCCTAACTTGAGAAAATCCAGTTCTAAAAGAAAAATAAACACCCGTTCCTAAACATAAATATACGAGCCAATTACTCCAAATTACATTATTAATTGCATTAATGACACCTTCCATAAGATACCTCCCTAGAAAAATTAAAATAATAAAAAATAATTAAACATAAGTTAAATCTTATTGGCTATTCAATTTTATAAATGTAAGTTATTAATAGATTTAATCTCTGTTAAATACTAATTCAATAAAATATGTAATTTCCCTTTTATTTTTTTTGAAATTTTCTGAATATTAAATCCGTATTTTTTATTTTTATTTAATATTAGTAAGAAAGATTAATTTTATATATATAAAATTAATCTTTTTCACTTAATTCCTATAACAAAATAGTTATTATATTCATACTACCTTCATTTATAATTTTTTGTAAAGTTTTCTGTATCTTTACTCTTATTTCTTCTGGCATTGTATATAATTTACTTTGTAATTGTTCTTTGACTAAATCATGTAAAGACTTCCCAAACATATTTGAAGCCCATATCTCACTAGGATTTTGTTCAAATTCTTCTTGAAGATATTTTACCATTTCTTCACCTTGATTTTGACTTCCTACTATTGGAGATATTTCAGTTGATATATC
>NZ_DATIRC010000310.1:0-13624 GCF_035470145.1 Romboutsia sp. | reverse complement strand
AATATATTTTTGTCTTTATTATGGGTAAAAATTTTGTCTGCTAATTTATCTTCATTATAGTCTAAGACTATATCTTTAATTTGTAAATCATAAGATTTTCCATTAGCATCTATCGTTACTGTCTTTTCATTTATTTTATTTTTGAATTTATCTATTCTTTTATTTAATTCATTTTTATTTAAACCCGCTACATCTTCTCCATAGATAGATATACCTGGATACACGACACTATCATATTTAGATATATTCGCATTAATAATTATAGATAATAAGATTATTACTCCTATTATAGTCCCTATTATAATTTTTCTTTTTTTATTCTTGGTGTGACCATATTCAGTATAACTATCTTCAATTTCCGATTCTTTTTCATTGTCATTACTATTTGAATTATATTTTATTATTTCATCTTTGTTATCTTCTAAATTTTCTTTAGCTTCCTCACTACTTTCTTCTTCAATCTCCTGATTTTCTTTTATCTCTTTTTCATCTGTTATATTTGAATCATTATTTTCTTCATTCTTCCCATTAAAATTATCTTTATCCATAGTTTTACTCCCCCCTTGAATTGCTTTAGTTAGTACATTGTATTAAAGCATTAAAATATATATTCAGTAAAATATATAACAGTATTGTAAATATATTTTTTAAGTTCAAACTGATTATTTATAAATTCACTACTTATATTTAATAAATTTTTTTATAGATATATGTAATTTGTATATATATTTTTTTTATGGTAATATAAATTAATGTATATAATACTAATTAGAAAAAGGTGATACTATTGACAAAATTTAAATATGCTTTTGATAATAAAAGATATCATACATGGAATTACTATCTTAGAAATACATTTGGTGAAAAGGTGTTTAAAGTATCTATAAACGCTGGTTTTACTTGCCCCAATATAGATGGAAAAATAAGTTCTGGTGGATGTACCTACTGTAGCAAAGATGGTTCTGGTGATTTCGCTGGAAATCCTAAGGATAATCTTATTAAACAATTTGATGATATAACACAAATGATGCACAAAAAATGGTCATCTGCAAAATATATAGGTTACTTCCAAGCCTTTACTAATACCTATGCTCCTTTACATGTTTTAAAGGAAAAGTATGAAACTATATTAGGACTTGATAATGTTATTGGACTTTCAATATCAACAAGGCCTGATTGTTTGCCTAATGATGTAGTTGACTACTTAGGGGAACTTAATGAAAGAACTAATCTATGGGTGGAATTAGGATTACAAACTATTCATGATAAAACATCTAAACTTATAAATAGAGGTCATGATTATCAAGAGTTTGTTAAAGGTGTTGAAAAATTAAAAGCTAAGAATATAAAAGTAATAGTTCATATAATAAACGGTCTCCCTGGAGAAGATTATGATATGATGATGGAAACTGCAAAGTCTGTTGCTAATATGGGTGTTGACGGTATAAAAATTCATTTACTTCATGTTATAAAAGATACTCCAATGGAAAAAATGTTGGAAAAAGATATGATGACTTTAATGAC
This sequence comes from Romboutsia sp., assembly GCF_035470145.1. Classification (GTDB taxonomy): domain Bacteria; phylum Bacillota; class Clostridia; order Peptostreptococcales; family Peptostreptococcaceae; genus Romboutsia_D. The sequence goes on along the minus strand of NZ_DATIRC010000310.1, from coordinate 12,100 downwards.
TCAAGATGAATATATAAACTTAGTTTGTGATCAGCTTGAAATTCTTCCTGAGACTATGATTGTCCATAGATTAACTGGCGATGGTAAAAGAGATGAATTAGTTGGTCCTTTATGGAGCTTAAAAAAATGGGAAGTTTTAAATGCTATAGATGACGAGTTAAAAAGACGTAATTCTTATCAAGGTTTAAAATTTAATAAATAATAAGTGCATTTAAGTTCTTATTTATCAATCCCCCATTATAGTACGATATATATTATAATGGGGGATTATTTGAATTAACTGTACATTTATAGAATTTATATATTATAAATCTCATTTATATATATATTATTATAATTTCCTTGGAAATATATTTTTATATTTAATTAACTTTATATTCTAGATATTTTATTATAAAAATTAACCATCATACCTTCTTTTATATCCTTAGCTTCTTCTTCATAACCTAGAGCTTTCACAAGTTCTATACTAAATTCTATAGCAGTTGCAGGTCCCCTACTTGTTATTATGTTCTCATCTCTTACAACTACATCCTCTATATAAGTCACACTTTCTCTATTTTTTATAAAACCTGGATATGATGTGCATTTTTTACCCTTAAGCACTCCAAATTCTTCTAAAGTTTCTGGTGCTGCACATATAGCTGCCACTATCTTTTTATCTTCATTTAATTCTTCAACAAAAGACTTTACTCTTTTATCTTTTAAATTTGTAGCCCCTGGCAATCCTCCTGGTAGTACTATTGCATCATATTCTTTAGCATTGATATCGTCTATACAACAATCTGCTTTTATCAAAATATTATGAGTGCCTTTTACATATTCTTTATTTATTGAACACATATCACATATTATATTAGCCCTTCTTAATACATCAACAACTGATATAGCTTCGATTTCTTCAAATCCTTCTGCTAACATTACTAATACCTTCTTCATATACATTCCTCCTCTGTGTTTTTAGCTTTACTATTTCTTTTAACATTATTTACATATTGTAAATAGAATAATTTCTTGATAATATTAAATAAATTTATGCATTTAATCACTATATTATTTTTTAAAATTAATCATATATGCATTCTGGGTGATTTCACTTTTTTATATGATAAATTATTTAATAACAACTTATTAATTAAAATTAATTTTACGAGGTGTAAATATGCTAATGAGTACCCATTTTTTAATTGCTAACTCAATACTTGAAAATATAGACAATAACAAATCTTTTTTCATTAGTGAGAAAAACTTTATTTACGGAAATATAAAACCTGATATATCTTCTAAATATGTTTTTCTAAAGCATTATCGCACTGAATCTTTAGGTTTGATTACATTTAAAGTAAATTATTTATGTAATCTTAACTTAGATAGTTTATCTAAATACTTTTCTTTAAGTAAATTTAATCAAGAGCTTGGTGTTATATGCCATTTTTTATGTGATTTCTTTTGTGTTCCTCATAGTCAACGTTGGGAATTTAAACACAGTATGAAAAAACATATGCTCTATGAAAGAGAATTATCTGCTATTGCTAAAGAATTAAATTTATCAAAATTCAAAGGAGATGTTATAACTCATAATTCCTTTGAAGATTTTTTCCATGCTTTATATGAAGAATATATAAATAAATCAGATTATAAAAATGACTTATTATTTTCTTCTTATGCTTGTAACAGTGTTGTAAATTATATTCTCGACTGTATATTAGAAAACACTGTAAGTGCTCATAATATAGCTCACTGTGTTTAGGTGTTGATTTACTCAACACCATTTATTTTTTCTATAATTTCTATTGCTTGCGCTACATTTTTTACAACATAATTTGCACTTTCCTTTACACTTTCTCTAGATTCATCCATTGCAAAGCTGTATTTAAGTCCTTGTAACATATTTATATCATTGGGAGAATTTCCTATAGTTGCAATTTCCTCTTCATTAATATCTAAAACATTACATATATATTCTATAGATTTTCTCTTTGATACACCTTTAGGAACTATATTTATTGTATGTTCAGATGTAAAATATATATCTAAAACCTCATCAAATTCTCTTTTTAAATATAGTTCTATTCTATATAGCTCATCTTCATTATTAGAAACTATGCCTATATTTCCAACTAAATTATCAAAACTACCTTGGTTTATAAACTTAGGGTCTATTATATAATCATTTGTATATTTTTTTAAAGTATGTATATCCTCTAACAATACAATTTTTCCATCATACTTAAAATATATATGCGCTTTACTTGACTCGAATCTATCAATAACTTTTTTTACTAAGTCATCATCTATAGTTCCTTTATAAATCATTTGGTGATTCTTATCATGTATAAATGAACCATTTTCGCAGATGTAATATCCATTAATGTACAAGCTGTCTTTTGTCATACTATAAGCTTGTTTAAAAATTCTTCCTGTAGCTATATTAAACGTTACACCCTTTTTTTCTATATTTTCAATAGCAGCTATATCTTTTTTATTTATTCCATTGTGATACAATGTTCCATCTAAGTCACAAAATATATGCTTTATCATATAAAACCTCCTAAAAATAACTTTAATGTTTTTACTTTACTAAGCTTCTACTGTTTTTAGTCTTAATGAATATATTTTTATAATTCTAATAATTTTAATCTTAATTCATTAAGTAGGTTTTTAGTTGTCTTTAATCTTATTTCTTGTCTATTTCCATTGAATAAGAACTTTTTGACAGTTGTCTCACCATTTATATGAATCCCAACATAAACAAGCCCTACTGGCTTTTCATCACTCCCACCTTGTGGGCCTGCTATTCCTGTTGTTGATAATCCTACATTAGTTTTAAAGTTTTTCGCTATGCCTTCTGCCATTTCTTTAGCAGTTTCCTTACTAACTGCACCATATTTATCTAGAGTTTCTTTTTTAACACCAAGCCTACTTATTTTAGATTCATTAGAATATGTTACACATCCTTCCATAAATACTGATGATATGCCTGGATAATTTATAAGATGCGCACTTACTAGACCTCCTGTACATGATTCTGATACAGATATTGTCATGCTTTTATCTACAAGTATTTTTGCAACTTTTTCTTCTATTGAAGTTTCTCCTTCTCCATAAACAAATTGTTCTACTCTATCTTTAATTTTTTCAAATGTTGGTTTTATTAAATCTTCTTTCATATTTACCACCCCTCTGTATATAATTTTAAACTATTTATATTAAATTAATGTAATAAATTTCTAAATTTTATCAATTTTTGTTTACTAAAAACCACTAATACCTAAAACTTAATCTATAGTGGTACTTTCAAGTATTGTATATAAAACATATACTTTAAATATAAATAATAAATGACATAAATAAACTTAATTAAAATTAGGAGTGATATATATGAAAATAGCTGTTATAATGGGTGGAATATCATCTGAAAGAGAAGTTTCTTTAAATTCAGGAAGAGAAGTTTATAATAACCTTAATAGAGATAAATATGAGGTTGTAAAAATAATATTAGATGAAAAAATGGATATATTTACAAAACTTACTAGCGATATAGATTTCGCATTCCTAGCTCTTCATGGTAAATTTGGTGAAGACGGCTGTATACAATCAATACTAGAAGCTATGGATATACCGTACTCCGGTTGTGGTCCTCTTACAAGCGCATTATGTATGGATAAAAATATGACAAAAAAAATATTAAGAGATTCAAATTTACCTACTGCACCTTGGGTAGTTGTAAAATCTGTTGAGGAAATAAACTATGATAAGATTGAAGAATTTGGTTATCCTGTATTTATAAAGCCAAACTGTGGTGGCTCTAGTGTTGCAACATTTTTTGTTCACTCTAAAGATGAAGTTTTAAATGCTGTACAAAAGGGACTTGAAGTTGATGAATGTGTAATGATTGAAAAATATATACCAGGTGGTGAATATACATCATTTGTACTAAACGGAGAAGTGTTTCCTACTGTATCTATAAAAGCTAATTCAGAGTTTTTTGATTATGAATCTAAATATAGTACAAATGGAGCAATTGAAGAAGTTGTATTTTTAGAAGATAATTTACAAAATCAAATAAATAACATTTCTAAAACTTGTTGGAATATTTTTAATTGCAAAGCATACGTAAGAGTTGATATTATAATAAGTAATGGTATTCCTTATGTACTTGAACTTAATACTCTTCCTGGAATGACTCAAACTAGCTTAATTCCTAGAAGTGCAAAATCTAGAGGAATAGAATTTAGTGAGTTATTAGATAAAATAATAAAATACTCTCTAAATTAAATATTTATAGAGGTGATATGTTGTTATTTTCCAACTTAAAATTAAATGATACTGAACCAATTTATATACAAATTAAAAATCATATTAGTGATATGATAAATAAAGGGCTAATCCCAAATAATAGTAAGCTCCCTTCTACAAGGGAGCTTAGCCAGATTTTTAATGTAAGTAGAAACTCTGTTATTCTAGCTTATGAAGAATTAAAATCTGAAGGAGTAATCTACTCTATTTCTGGAAAAGGCACTTTTGCAAACTCTCAAAATACCATTTTAAACAACGCTTGGAGTATTAATTGGGATAATCTTGAAAATGACTATTCTAAAATAGCAAATAAAATGGATATTGTTAAAAGTGAAATACCTTGGAAATCTGACTTGATATCTTTTAAAAGTATTTCTCCTAATGGTGAACTTTTTGATATGGAGGAATTAAAGAAATCTTTTTTAAATAGAATATCTCTGGAAGGTCATAAAATATTAAACTACGGATATGCAAAGGGTTATAGACCTCTTATAAATTATCTTCTTGGCTATATGAATACAAAAGGTGTTGATACCTCTAATAAGGATATTTTAATTACTAACGGTTTTACAGAGGGTTTAGATATACTTTTATCTTCCTTTGTAGAAAAAGGAGATTATATAATATGCGAGAATCCTACGCATAATACAGCTATAAAAATATTTAAAGCTCTTGGTCTTAATATTATCAGCGTTAATATAAATAAGGATGGCCTTGATTTCAAAATGCTTAAAAATAAGCTAAATAATTTTAATAATAAAAAAGATACTAAAATTAAATTTGCTTATATAACTCCTTCATACCATAATCCAACTGGAGTAGTAATGAGCCCTGAAAATAGATATGAATTTTATAATTTAATGAAAAAAAATAATATAGCTATAATTGAAGATGGATTTAATGAAGAACTTCTTTACTCTAGCTCTCACATATTTCCTATTTGCTCTTTAGATAATTTAAGCAATGGGGTTATATACATAGGAAGTTTTTCAAAAATACTATTTCCTGGAATGAGAATTGGCTGGGTCTTTGGAGATAAAAGTATTATTTCTAAATTAGAAAGTGTTAAACGTTGTAAAAATATACATGTTTCTTTTTTAGATCAAGGTATCTTATATGATTATCTTAGTAATGGTGGTTTTGAAAAATATGTAAAAAAAATACGTAAATTTTATGGCGATAAGTTTAACTTTGCTTATGAATGTGTAAAAAAATACATACCTACTGAATATATCCTTGGTGATGGTGGTTTACATATTTTTCTTAAGCTAAAAAATATAGACTCTAGAATATTATTGTCTAAGTGTTATGAAAAAGGAGTTATTTTTATGCCTGGAGATATATTTTATATTGACGGTAGAGGGTATGATACTTTAAGGCTTGGTTTTTCTAGACTATCTTTTGAAGATATTGAAAAAGGTATAAAAATAATTGGTGATACTATCCCAGATTTAGTTCAATAAATTTAAATTTTTAAATATTATTAGTGTAGTTTATTGTTATGAGTTATAATATATATAGTTTTTAATTATAAATTTAGAACAAGATATTCTGTATTTAAAAACTGAAACAAATATCTCTCACCAAGAATCAAGTGAAAAGAAACTGAAGTTGATGAGATTATTTTCAAAATCTTGACTATTAATATTTTTAAAAATAGACTAAATAATTTAGAAATATAGGTGATATTATGAATTTAATGACTTTAGAAAATATATGTAAAAGTTATTCAGAAAAAAAATTATTAGAAAATATTTCTCTTGGTATTAACGAAGGAGAAAAAATAGGTATTATCGGTGTCAATGGTACTGGTAAATCAACTTTACTTAAAATTATAGCTGGTGCTGAAGTAGCTGATAGTGGTACTATCACTAAAGCTAATAGAGTTAGGGTTGAATATCTTCCTCAAAATCCTGCTTATAACGAAGATTTTACTGTTTTAGAACAAGTATTTAAAGGTACTTCTGAGGAAATGAAATTACTATTAGAATATCAAGAAACCCTTGATAAAATTAATACTAATTTTAGTGATGCTTTAAATACTAAATTAATTTCTTTACAAGAAAAAATTGATACTCTTAATCTTTGGGATTTAGAAAGTGAAGCTAAAATGGTTTTAACAAAACTTGGTTTAACTGATTTTAATCAAAAAATCAAAGAATTATCTGGTGGTCAAAGAAAAAGAGTTTCACTTGCTTCAGCTCTTATTACTCCTTGTGAATTATTAATATTAGATGAGCCCACAAACCACTTAGATAATGATACTATTGATTACTTAGAAGAATACCTTAATAATAGACGTGGTTCACTACTTATGATAACTCACGATAGATATTTCTTAGACAGAGTTTCTAATAGAATAATAGAGTTAGATAAAGGTAGATTGTTTAGCTATGACGGTAACTACTCTGTTTTCTTAGAAAAGAAAATAGAAAGGTTAGCTCTTGAATCTAGTATAGAAGAAAAACGTCAAAACCTAATAAGAACAGAGCTTGCGTGGGTAAAACGTGGTGCCAAAGCCCGTACTACAAAACAAAAAGCTAGACTTCAAAGATTTGATGAATTAACAGGTCAAGATAGTTTTGCTCCTGATGAAAAAATGGATATATCAGTTGGTTCTACTAGACTAGGAAATAAAATTATAGAAATTCACAATATTTCTAAATCTTTTGATAATAAAATTTTAATAGATAACTTAGAGTACACATTAGCTCGTACAGATAGAATAGGTATAATTGGTAAAAATGGTATAGGTAAATCTACCCTTATAAACATATTAAATGGACAACTTTCTGTTGATAGTGGCCATATAGAAATAGGTGAAACTGTTAAAATTGGGTGTTTCAATCAAGATGATTCTCATATGCATCACGAAATGAGAGCTATTGACTATGTGAAAGAAGGTAGTGACTACATAGAAACTGCTGACGGAACTAAAATATCAGCATCTCAAATGTGTGAAAGGTTTTTATTTAACTCTACTATGCAATATACTTTAATTGGTAAATTATCTGGTGGAGAAAGACGTAGATTGCATTTATTAAGAACTCTTATGACTGCCCCTAACGTACTTTTACTTGACGAGCCTACAAATGATTTAGATATTGAAACATTAAATAGACTTGAGGATTATTTGGACGAATTTAAAGGTGTTGTTATAACAGTGTCACATGATAGATATTTCTTAGATAGAATTTGTAACAAAATTTTTGCCTATGAAGGAATGGGGAAAATTCATATATATACTGGTAACTATAGCGATTACTTAATTTATAGAGAAATTCAAGGTATAGAGTTTGAAGAAGCTCAAAAGCTAAAAGAAGAAGCTCCTTCGCCTAAAAAAGAAAAACCTAAGAATGAAAGAAAACTTAAATTCACTTATAATGAGCAAAGAGAATTTGATACTATAGACAACGATATTGAAAAACTCGAACAAAAAATAGAAAACCTTGAAGCTAGTACTTCTAAATTTGCTACTGACTTTGTAAAATTGCAAGAAGTTCTTAACGAAAAGGCTGAAGCTGAAAAAGAGCTTGAGCATAAATATGAGAGATGGGAATATTTAAATAATTTAGCTGAGGAAATTGCTAATTATAAAAACTAATAATTTTTTAATAATTGAAATATGTAATTTATTTATAAAAAATACCTACTAAATTAATTAATTTAGTAGGTATTTTTATGAATTTTTAGATTTTACTTAAATATTTTATAGTTTGAATCAATTAAATCATAACCATTTACTAGCGCTCTATTTATCAACTATATCAAAACTATATATAATATGATCAATTATCTCTTCATATATAGGTTCAAGATATTTATCTACAATAACTCTAACATCATATACTCCTCGTTTTCCTTTAGCTATAAATATATAATTACAAGTTCCATCAATACCTTCTCCACATATAAGTTTTCCATCACAGTGTCCATTATTAAAATCAACAGATTCTATGCATCCCATATTATTTGCAACTCTATCAAGGGATACGCATCCAGTCATATTCTCAGGTATCTCTATTAAAAATACTTGCATCTTTATATTAAAAATAACATCTCCATTAAAATTATCTATTGCTATAGCATCAAAGCAAGCTTTATTTTTCGATTCTAACTCGATCCAATCTATTGGCATATCTATATTAAATCCTAAGTCACTGTTTTTATTTTTAAACTTCGTATCTAATTTTTTGTTTAATTTGCCTTGTTCTTTATATCTCATTTCCCTTAAAAGAGACCCCGCTTTTTTGAATCCATGCTTATATGATTCTAATAAGTATTTTTTAGCCTTTTCATTATTTTGTTTCGTTCCTAATCCTTCTTTTAATAATCTACCCAATTCATACTGCGCTTGAGAATTATTATTTTGAGAACACTTTTCTAAAAAAAACATAGCATCTTCATATTTTTCTTCTTCTAACAAGTCCATTCCTGTTTCAAAATCACTTAACATATTTCCCTGACTTTCTAGTGCTTTTTTTATTATTTCTTTTTGGTGTTCTATCTCCCTTTCTCTTTTTTGATCATTAAACATTTCTCTAAATATTTCATTAATAGCCATTAATCGTTCCCCCTATGTTAAACTTTTATGTCTTACTTTATTTTATCTTTTTTATTAATTAATGTTACCTTCTTTATCTTACGATGTTGTATTTCTTTATACTTTTAGCTCTTTCTTTCATCCTTAATTTATATTAAAATTTAAACATTTTCAGTGATAAATATAATATTTTTTTAATTTCCATGTAATACTTATTTAATTCATTAAAATTCAAAATATTTATCGTAGTTTTACATTTAATAATTTTTTTTTATATAAAAAGTTGACTTTTTTTAAAAATTACTTTAACATTATATAAAACAACTCAAAATTATACATTCAGTGATGAAGAGAGTAAGTTAAATGAATTTTATAGAGAGCCAAGGACGGTGGAAGCTTGGCATTGAAATTTATCTGAAGAGAACTTCTAAGAATATTACCTGAAACTAAGTACGGTAATAGGTTATCTCGCCTTAAGAGAATTTGAGTGGATAAGTAACATTAAATGTTCTTATCAACGAGAGTGGTAACGCGGAAATTTTTCGTCTCTTGGTCTTTACAGACCAGGGGACTTTTTTAATTTAAGGAATTAAAAATTCCTATTTTTTGATAAAACTATTTCATTTACCGGTAAATAATATAACTAGTTATTATCAATCTAAAAGATTATTTTATATTTGGAGGATTAAAACTATGGAAAAAAATCTATCATATTCTACCCAGTCGAGCAATTATCGACTATTAAAATTTTTAATACCATCACTATTTGGGTTACTTTTATTCATAATACCACTACCTTATGGAGCTATGATTCCATTAGAAGGTTTATCTCCTGTAAACATAGGAATTGGCTTCTTAGCTGAACTTATAAAAATAACTTCAGCTGATTATATTATTTATATAGCATTTATAGTTATAGTATTATCAGCTATATTGTCTATATTAAGTAAATTTATACATATAAAAAATGAGTTTTTAAACAGCGTTTTAAATGTTTCACCATTTTGGTTAATATGTAGAATACTAGGTGCAATATTCATATCTATGACTGTATTTGGATTTGGGCCAGAAGTTATAAAATCTGAAATAACAGGTCAAACCATGTTAGGCATTTTACCTAGTTTACTTACAATATTCTTAGTATCAGGATTTTTACTACCTTTAGTTGTAGATTTTGGTCTTATGGATTTATTTGGAACACTAGTATCTAAATCTATGTATAAATTATTTAAGGTTCCTGGTCGTTCTGCTGTAGATGCTATATCTTCTTGGCTAGGAGATGGAACTCTTGGCATAATGATTACGAGTACTCAGTATACGCAAGGTTTTTATACAGCTAAAGAAGCTTCTATTATATCAGTTTGTTTCTCATTAGTATCTTTACCTTTTTCAACTGTTATAGCTGACCAATTAGGCTTTATGCCTTTATTCGTTCCTTTCTATGGAACAGTTTGTCTAGCATCATTAGCTTGTGCATTAATTATGCCTCGTATATATCCTTTAAAAGGATTTAAAGATACTACTTTTAATAATGTACAGCATTTAAAAGAAGAACTAGTTCCAGAAGGAGAAAGTATATTCAAATTCAGTTTCAATAAAGCATTAGATAGAGCAGAAACTGCTCCATCATTAAAAAATATGCTTATAAATGGTTGTAAAACTGTTATAGATATGTACTTAGGTCTTTTGCCTTTGGTTATGGCTTGGGGAACTCTAGCATTAATGGTTGCAGAGTTTACACCATTTTTTAACCTTATATCTCTACCAATAGTTTATATACTTGAATTTTTAAAAATACCAGATGCTTCCGCTGCTGCACCTGCTATACTCGTTGGTTTTGCTGATATGTTCTTACCATCAATAATGGTGTCAGGAGAAGGTATAAGTCAAATCACTCAATTTATAATAGGGGCTTTATCTATAACTCAGTTAATATACTTAACAGAAACTGGAGCTGTTATATTAAAGTCTGATATACCTCTTAATTTAAAAGATTTATTTGTAATCTTCTTAACACGTACTATAATAGCCCTACCAATTATAACTATTATAGCAAAACTTATTTTTATATAAAATAAATTCAATATAATGTATCAATTTTACATTATAAAACATAATATATATAAGGGACTGTATTCGACCTTCGCGGATAACTAAGTCCTCTCAAAATACTACTTTTAAAATTATTTAAGAGTAGTATTTTTTATTTTTTTGACTTTAATAAAGTATATACACTTATATTTTAAGACTTAAAAAGCTTCTGTAATATATTTACCCGAAGCTTTTTGAGTCTTAATAATCGTATTCACTGTAGTTCTCACATAAAACTACTCTTATCTTTTTATTAAACATATTTTTATATCCTAATAAAAATTCATTCAGTTCTGCGTCCATTAAACTTATCTTTTTATTGCTATAAAGCATAACCTTTTCTTGATCTATTACTATTTCAATATCATTAATATCATTTTTAACAAATGTAGTTATACAGCTTTTTGGTTGTATTTTATGTCCATATTTTTCATAGAATCCTGCACTATTTTTAATTGATTCTATTTTTTCATTAGTCATATTATTAATATCAATATTCCCAAATCCTGCACTTGATGAATCTATTCCAAAGTTTTTAAGTTGCCTTTCCACTTCTTCAGAATCCATACCATATCTCTCCATAAACTTTTTTTGTATATTCATGAATTTTTCTTGAGATATTTTATTTTCCTGCATATAATCAAATATTTTTCTTGAAAATTCAGCCATTGTTAAGCTCCCATCCATAACAGAAAAATATAAATTATATATATATTGCTCAAATTTATCTACGTCAGAATCTTTGACCTTGTTTTTTAAATCATTAAAATCTATTATTCTATCATCAGACATATATATTCCTCCTAGCTAAAGTTTTTCTTGTATATGATTATAACATATTTATAATAAGTTACCTTATAAATTTAACTTTTTGATTGTTAGCATCTATACTACAATGTACTCCTAATGGCAGTGTCAACATCGGCATACAATGTCCTGATTGTAAATTATATATTGACGGTTTTTTAACCTTCTCTGATATTTCTTTTAATAAATCAATTATTTCATTACCCTCATTATTGAATTTCATACAATCATTAAAATCTCCATATATTATTCCATTACAATCATTAAATTTATCTGCATGATATAAATGCATAAGCATTCTATCTAGTTTATATCTATCTTCTCCAATTTCTTCAATAAATAATATTTTATTTTTTGTAT